>JACIZP010000015.1 GCA_014359355.1 Calditrichota bacterium
CATCAGGCGTACCTCAAAGGCATTGGCCATCTCCACAGAGTCCTCGCAGCGCTTCGAACGCGGAGTCGATCCCAACGGCGTGCTTTATGCCTCCGATCGCGCAGCGCAGCTAATGGCACAACTCTGCGGCGCGACAGTGGCCCGAGGCGTGGTGGACGTTTACCCGGCGCCCATTGAGCGTCGCAAACTCCAGCTTCGCGGCCAGCGCGTGCGCCAGGTGCTCGGGGCGGAGATACCGCTTCAGGAGTGTGCGACCATTCTTTCCGGACTTGGTGCGGAGGTGGAGGAAAGAGGCGACTCGTTGCACGTGCAGGTGCCCACCTACCGGCCTGACTTGGAGCGCGAGATCGACCTCATCGAAGAAGTCGCCAGAGTGTGGAGTTACGACCGCATCCCGGCGCGGGTGGTAGCTCCGGTTGATTCTTCCCGTCCGCAGGTCATTTCCGATGCCGTGGTGGAGAAGGGACGGGAGTGTCTGGTCGGTCTGGGGTACTACGAAGCGTGCACCGTCAGCCTGCTCAGTACGCGGCACGCAGCCCTGTTTGCCGAGGAGCAGGAGCTGGTGCGGCTCAAGAATCCTCTCACCGAAGAGTACTCAGCCTTGCGGCCGAGCATGATTCCTGGCCTTCTCCAGGTCTGCGCCCACAACCTCAACCGCGGCGTCACGAGCATCAGGGCCTTCGAAATTGGGCGCTGCTTCGGCGCAACCGGCGATGGTTACACCGAATGGAAAGCTTTGGGTATGGTTCTGGTTGGCCTTGTCCGCCCCCGCTCGTGGGCAGGCGAGCACCGAGAGGTAAACCTCTTCGACGTGAAAGGCCATTTGTCGGCGCTCTTCGAAACCTGGCGCCTCTCCGAAGTCGAGTTTGCGCCTGGCAAGTGGCAAGTCTGCACTAAGGGCGGTCTGGAGGTATGGTTAAACAAGGAAGTGGTGGCGCGATTTGGGGCAGTTCGCGAGGAGGTGCTGAGGGCTTTCGACATCGAGCGAGGCAAAGTCTTCGTTGCCGAAGTGCATCTCCCTGCGGTGGCTGGTTACGCGCTACGCCCAGTGCTGTACCGGCCCGTGCCCAAGTTCCCCTATGCGCCGCGTGACCTGTCGGTAGTGGTCGACCAGCAGGTGCCCGCCGAGAGCTTGGTAAAGGCTATTCGCAAATTCGGCGGCGGTCTGCTTCGTGAAGTGCAAGTGGTGGACCTTTACGCTGGCAAACAAATCCCGCAAGGGAAGAAGAGCCTGACGTTCTCTTTGGTGTTCCAAGAGGAAACTCGAACCTTGAGGGACGCCGAGGTGGACGAGGCAATGCGGAGGATCATTGAGGGTCTGCACGCGGAAACGGGCGCTGTGCTGAGGTCTTGACGGCAACGGGGAGCCATGGATTTCACGCAACTTGAGAAACTGGAATCGCGTGTACGTGCGGCAGTGGACCTCATTCGGCATCTCCGCGAAGAGAATCGCCAGCTGCGCGTGCAGAATAGTCGGCTCTTGGAGGAGTTGGAGCGTCTGCAAGCCGAACGTGATACCCTCCGCGTTCAGCAACCGTATTCAAGTGGCGGTGGACAGGTAGAGGGGATGGAGGTGCTGGAAGAGGTGCGCACGCGCATTCGCCACCTCTTGCAGCGGCTCGAGAAAGAACAAACTGGCTGATTGTCGGGGGATGTCGGGGGTAAGGCTGGGGGGAGATTACTGGTAGCAACTAAGGCAAACGCACGCCATGGCGGGCGAGTATACCGTTCTCAAGGTCAATATCTTCGGGACCGACTATCCAGTTCGCGGGACCACCGACCCCGAGTACATCCTGCGGGTGGCCCGCTACGTTGACCGGAAGATGCGCGAGGTGGACGAGGCAGCCGCTGGGCGGCCTGTCCTCAAGGTGGCGATCCTCGCCGCCCTGAATATTGCTGACGAACTCTTCCGTGAACGCGAAAGTAAAGAGCGTCCCATTCGAGACTACGAAGAACGGGTACAGAGGCTTTCTGAAGAGCTGGCCGCAGTGTTGGGAGAACAGTCGGTAGCTACGTCCGGAGAGCACACAAGCACCGATCGGCGCGATCCGTCAGGCGATTGCGGCACTTAGGCTACTGGTCGTCACGCCCCCCTCATAGATGGTTCGAGTGCGGGCCACTCGCCCCCGAGGACTGGGCGAGCGCCTAATGTGATGTGGCCGCGAGCGATTGCTCGTTGGCCACGGGAGGTGGAACGGATATGGCTGTGACGACGTTGATAGTTGCCATCGCCTGTGCGGCGGTGGCGTTTGTGGCGGGATGGTTCGCAAGCAAGAAAATTGGTCAGGGGAAGATTGCCAGCGCCGAGAAGCTGGCAGAAAAGATCATCTCCGAAGCCGAGAAGACTGCCGAGGCCCTGAAGAAGGAAAAACTGCTCGAGGCCAAGGACGAATGGCTTCGGATGAAGCAAGAGTTCGAGAGCGAAACCAAGTCGCGGCGGGTAGAGCTTCAGAACCTCGAGCGGCAGCTCGCCAACCGAGAGCTCAACCTCGACAAACGGGCTGACCTGCTGAACAAGAAAGAGCGGGATCTGGAGCAGCTCAGCCAGCAACTGAAGCAGGAATCGGCAGCAGTACACAAGCGACAGGAGGAACTGGACCGCCTCATCGAGGAGCAGAACGCCCGCCTGGAGAAGATCTCCGGTCTTTCCCACGAGGAGGCCAAGAAACTCCTCATGGACAACCTTCTCGAGAAGGCCAGACACGAGGCCGCCCAGATGATCAAGGAGATCAAGGACCAGGCGCGGCAAAATGCCAACCGGGAGGCACGAGAGATTGTCCTGCAGGCCATCCAGCGCTCTGCGGCTGACCACTCGGTGGAGACGACCGTGTCGGTGGTCAATTTGCCCAACGATGAGATGAAAGGGCGCATCATCGGCCGCGAGGGGCGCAACATCCGCGCCTTCGAGATGGCCACCGGCATCGAGATCATCGTCGACGACACACCCGAGGCGGTCATTCTTTCTGGTTTCGACCCGCTGCGCCGCGAAATCGCCCGACTGGCCCTGGAGAAGCTCATCGCTGACGGCCGCATTCACCCGGCGCGCATCGAGGAGGTAGTGCAGAAAACGGCCCAGGAGGTGGAAGAGAGCCTCTCCCAGGTGGGCGAGAAGGCAATGTTGGAGACAGGGGTGCACGGCCTTCACCCCGAGCTGGTCAAGCTCCTTGGCAAGCTCCACTACCGCACCAGCTACGGTCAAAATGCCCTCCAGCATGCCATCGAGGTTTCGTATCTGGCGGGACTGATGGCCGCCCAGCTCGGGCTGGATGCGAACCTTGCCAAACGGGCTGGCCTGCTGCACGACATCGGCAAGGCCATCGACCGCTACACCGAGGGGACGCATACTCAGATTGGCGTCGAGCTGGCGAAGAAGTATGGCGAGAACCCCGCAGTGGTGAACGCCATCGCCGCCCACCACGAGGACGTCGAGATCACTTCTCCGATTGCCATCCTTGTGCAGGCGGCCGATGCCATCTCCAGCTCCCGTCCAGGTGCGCGGCGCGAGTCGTTGGAAAGCTATGTGAAGCGCCTCGAGAAGTTAGAAGAGGTGGCCAAGTCCTTCAGCGGGGTAGGCAGGGCTTACGCCATCCAGGCCGGAAGGGAGATTAGGGTGATGGTTGAGCCCGACAAGGTGAACGACGCAATGGCTGAGCAGCTTTCCTCTGACATCGCACAGAAGATACAGGCGGAAATGGAGTACCCAGGGCAAATCAAGGTCACCGTCATACGCGAGTATCGGGCGGTGGACTATGCGAAGTGACCCATTCAGGCCTTGGGAACGAAAGACGCACTAGCCAGTAGAACCAGATGAGCGCCAGGATCATTGACGGCAAGGCCATTGCGGCACAGGTTATGGCAGAGGTAGCCAGGGAAGTGGCGGATCTTCGCGCGCGAGGCGTGGTGCCAGGCCTGGCCGTCATCCTGGTTGGCGACGACCCCGCCTCCGCAAGCTATGTGCGCGGCAAGCGGAAGGCGTGCGAGGAGCTGGGTATGCGGTCGGAGACTGTCCACCTCCCGGCGCACACCACGCAGAGCCAGTTGCTCAACACTATCGAGGAGCTCTGCACGGCGGGGTGGGCACATGGCCTCCTGGTGCAGCTGCCGCTGCCTGGCCACATCGACGAAAAGGTAATCATAGAAGCCATCCCCCCGTCGATGGACGTGGATGGCTTTCACCCGGTCAATCGGGGGAGGTTGACTTCCGGCGAGGATACATTCGTTCCCTGCACGCCCGCAGGCATTCAGGAGTTGCTGTTGCGCTCCGGGTATGACCCTGAGGGTCGACACGTGGTCATCGTCGGGCGCAGTCAAATCGTTGGGTTGCCTCTGGCGATTCTCCTGGCCCAGAAGCGCGCGGGAGCCAATGCTACCGTGACCATCTGCCACAGCAGGACCAGGAACCTGGCGGAGGTGACCAAGACCGCAGACATTCTGGTGGCGGCCATCGGTTCGCCAGCTACGATTCGGGCAGAGATGGTGCGCGCCGGCACGGTGGTCATAGACGTCGGAGTCAACAGGGTGGAGGATCCCTCGAGCCCCAAGGGGTATCGACTGGTGGGGGATGTGGATTTTGCCGCGGTGTCGCAGGTTGCGGCGGCCATCACCCCGGTGCCAGGAGGTGTGGGGCCGATGACCATCGCCATGCTCATGAAGAATACACTCAAGGCGGCCAAAGCCTCGCTTGCCGGCCACTGACCGCCCAATGCGCCAGTAGCTCAATTGGACAGAGCGTTGGCCTCCGGAGCCAAAGGTTCCGGGTTCAAGTCCCGGCTGGCGTACTAATGGCTCTTCTACCCAGTGCTCCAGTGATGAGAAGACAAGCCCGCTTTCCACCTCACGCAGGCAGATAGATGAGCGCCATACCCAGCCAGAAGATCGTGCAGGTTACCATCACCGCCCAAAACGCCGGGATGATCTACGACGAGGGTACGGAGCTGGACTCGCCCGAGTGGCGCCTTGCTTTCCAAGAAGCGCTGGTGCGGCAGTACCGCTTTACGGTGGGGGAACTGAAGATTACTGTTGAGGGCGAACGTGCGGTGCTACGCTGGACACCACCCGCTTTCGATGCGGTTGCCGAGAGCTACCACCGTAAGGCTCTGGAACTTGCCCGGCAGCGGAATTTCCCACAGGCCGCCCAGCAATGGAAGCTGGCCTGTGACACCAACCCCGACGACCCGCACTACTGGTTCAACCTCTCCATTGCCCAGTTCGAGCAGGGTGACTTGACCAACGCCATCTCCTCGCTGGAACGAGTGCTCGCTATCTGCCCTGTGTACCATCGGGAGTATTTCTTGCTCGGCCGGGCTTTTATCAAGCTGCGCAAGTTTGCCGATGCACGGCGCTGTTTTGCTGAAGGGCTGAAGTTCGAGCCCGACAACCTTGCCGGTCTCATCAACCTTGCGGCCACGCAGAGTATCCTGCGAGAGCACGACAACGCCATCGCCACCTACGAGCGAGTATTGGCTCTCAAGCCGAACGAGCCCCGTGCCTACTTTGGCCTGGCCAAAATATACTCGGCTCTAGGAGACATAGAAAAAGCGAACGACTGCTTCCGAAAGGTCGTCGAGTTGGATAAGACTGGCGTTCTTGCGCCCTTGGCTCGGCACTCGATCGTGGTCACCAGGCCGGCTGCACCGCAGCAGTCGGGTCCAATCGCACTGGGTACCGACGAGCTCTTCTCCTCAGGCTACCGAGCGCTGGCAGAGGGGGACTATGATAACGCCAGGCGCCTTCTGGAGAGCTATCTCGAGAAGAAGCGCAAGGATGCGCGCGCCTGGTCCCTGTTGGCAACGGCCTATATGCGCCTTGGCGACCTGGCGAAAGCCGACGAGGCATGCGCACAGGCCATCAAGCTTGAGCCGAACGAAGGGACTCACCACAAGAAACAGGGGATGGTCCGCGATCTGCTGGGGGATCCCGCGGGCGCACACGAGTCGCTCTCCCACGCGGCCAAGCTCGGACGAGTGGACAGCACTACGCTTGGGTTGATGGGCAAATCTCTTGTGCTCTTGGGCCGGTTCAGAGAGGCTGCCGAGGTTCTCGAGCAAGCCTTGCGCCAGAATCGCAACAACTTGCTTGCTCACTATTACGCCGCCGCTGCCTACCGGGACATGGGCTCGCCCGCCAAGGCTCAGGAGCACCTGCAGCACATTCTCACGGTGCGCGTTGCCAGCCCGCTGAAAGAGCGCGCCGAGCGCCTCTTAGCAGACTTGGGCAGAGCGCCTGCGTGAGTGTGAATCCGCGGGGCCCTTTCTTTGGGCCCGCGCCACCTCTTCACCATGCCCCAGCTACTTTCCTTCGAGGCTCGCTGACCAAACGTCCCTCGGGTGTTCGCCTCTCCATTCAAGAAGAACGCACTCACAGACGGCCTGCGTGTCCGTTTCACTCCATCGCAGCCATGCTAGCCACAGATCTTCGCCCGACCCCGTTTTGCCCTCGCAAGGTTGCGACGTAAAGATGGGCGCAGCTGCCATGAGTTGCACCGGTCTACGCTTGGCTCTGGCAATTCCCAAGTGGGGGGAGGCACAGAGTAGGAAACGTCGGTGCAACAGGAGTGGCCGTGACGCCACTAGCCTCACCCAGAGAGGGGTTCTGGCGATGACGGAGGGGCTGCAGAGAGGAAGAGTGGCGCGCGAGCAGGACCTCTTAAAGGAGCCACGAGACTCACAGCGCTAAGGCCACTACTCTACTCCAACGGAAGCACGCGTGGCTTCTCGCGCTCCAGTTCTTGCATGACTAAGACCTCGGCGTCAAACGCGACTTTGTCGATGCCTGACACACGCAGGAGGAGCTCGAAGTACTCCGGCACTTTGCCGCACTTCTTGCGCAGCAACTCTTCGAGCAAGGCCAGCTTCGAGGGCTCGGTCAGATGCTTCACTGCCTCGGGTGCCCCCAACGAGCCGAATGAGGCCACCACAAGGATGGCGTTTTTCTTCGGACCGGGCAGCTTCAGGATCAGGGCCAGGTCCTCGTTCGGCCCTTCTGATGCCAAAGGGCTCTCGAACACGCGCATAGAATCTGAGCCAGGAGGGCGGTAGATAATGCGGTGGGGCATGATCACATAGTCAAAGTGAGAGGCCGTTAGAATGGTGTGCCGCAGAATACCGAGCGTCTTGATGCTTCCTACAAAGATGATGTTGTACTCCTCGAGATTAGCCGGCTTCAGATCCGAAGAACTCTTCAGCAGAGGCCTCTGCCGGAACGAGGAGAGCACGTTCAGTACCGGGGGCAGACTCCAGATGCTATGGTGGGGGTAGTATTTCTCCCGGTAGTCTGTTACCTCGATCGAGGGATATCGAGCCCTGAATGCCTTTAGATCGTCCTCGGAGTTGATGTTGATGTCGCGCACGTAGATTGTTCTGCCGTAGTCCCGTCGATACTCGGTGTAGAAAAAGTGATCGCCCACGGCGACCAAGACAGGGAGATTAGAGTGGGCGTACTCAACCCAGATCGGGTCCTCTGGGGAGATCGGCCGGTAGGCCTTGAGCTCTCTGCGCAGAGCGCGGCTGTCGGTCCACACCGCGACTGTCAAACCCAAGAGGGCGAGACTCAGGACGGCCATGGCCGCCTTTGCCAGCCGTCGCAGAAGGATTGGTCTGGGACGTTCGTTGGCTTCCGCCACAAAGTGCACTTCATAGCTCCCCTTAGGGATCTGCAGGCGGACCTTTTCCTCTTTCCCCTCAGTCAGGTAGTACTTCTCGAGCTTTTTTCTGAGCGCGTATACGTGGGACCTGACAATTGCATCTTCAGCCGGATTGAAATGTGCATCCTTGCCGAACACCTCAATGGCGATGGTGGTTTCCTTCAGGTGCCTTCCCGCATTCGTGGCCTCGACGAGATAGGTGAGAAGCTGTTGATGGACTCTTGAGCTAGCGAACTCTTCGCTCGCCAGGATCTTTTCCAAAAGCCGTTTCTGCTGTGAGTCGTCGATCATTCTTGCCCAACTCCTCGTCGGGTTACGATTGTGCACGATTAAGCGACGTCGCAAGGAATTTACGCATACTTCCCGCCAAATGCAACAAGAAAGTTGCCCAATCGAATCAGCCTCCATATGCTTAATGGTACGTGCCTTTCTGGAAACACGCGGCCACTGCAGTTTCACTTCTCGCAAGGCTCAGATAGCTTGGGGGTGTTGGCTGTAGGCGGCCACCGAACGACTAACCAGGAGGCCCCGAACTGCCCAGCTGTGCTTGACATGTATCAACGTCGGTGAACAATGTGATTCACTGTTTCGAACTTTACTTTGGGCGAATGAGGGGCTATATTCATGTGCGTTGATAGAAAAGCCGTCTCTCATTCGAAGGAGCGCTTATGAGGCGCGCGAGTATCTCCTGCGCAGACGCAGGCAACTCGTCTGCGAAGGTGAGGCGGGTCCCCATGTTTCCAGGACTGCTCGTTTTGCCACAGAGTTCATGGTCCATTGCGGACCTGAAGACGCTGTTGCTGACTGCCCCTCTGAGTTTTCAATCCAACCATTGCCTACACAGGTTCTCTTCTTTGCTTGCCCGCCCAGCAAGTCTCGCCATCAGCCGACGGCGAGGTATGGGGATCCACCTTCAGGAATGCGGCTAAGAGGAGAATAGGCCATGCGTGCGACAAAGTATTTTTCCATGCTGGCGTTGTTGATGTCCCTGGCTCTCGTTCTCCCGCGGGAGTCAGTGGCACAGGGGCATCTGTACGGTGTGGTCACGGACTCCGCTACCGCGAAGCCTCTGGTTGGCGCAAATGTATTCCTTGTTGGTACGGCGTTCGGCAGCTCGACCAATTTGGAGGGGCACTTCAGCATCAGCCGCGTGCCTCCGGGTCAATACACTCTGCGGGTCTCCTACATCGGCTACAAGACAAAGAACATCCCCGTGCAGGTTCGGTCGGGGCAGAGCTATCGGATCGATGCCGCGCTGGTGGTCGATGTGCTGGAAGGCCAGGCGATTGTGGTCACAGCGCAAGCCGTGGGCCAGGCCGCCGCCATCAACAGGCAGCTCACTGCCAACACCATTGTCAACGTAGTTTCTGAGGAGAAAATCCAGGAGCTCCCCGATGCGAACGCTGCCGAGGCGGTGGGAAGACTTCCTGGCGTGTCCATGCGGCGTTCGGGTGGCGAAGCAAACAAAATTGTCCTGCGCGGGCTAAGTGACAAGTTCTCGGCGTTTACCGTTGACGGTGTCAGAATCGCCCCCACCGATCCAGATGCGCGCGGAGTCGATCTCAGCACGATTTCCCAGGGCTCACTGGCCGGCATTGAACTCTACAAGGCAATAACCGCAGAGCAGGACGCAGACGCCATCGCCGGCAGTGTCAACTTTGTGACGCGCAGGGCGCCGTCCCCGATGGTTCTCCGAGTGGACGGACGAGGTTCGTACAATCGCCTCAAGAACACTTCCGACCAATACGACTGGGTCCTTCGGTATGGGCAGCGGTTCTTCCGCGAAGTACTGGGCGTGCAGGTGTCGGCGAATGTGGAGAAGAGAGATCGCAGCAAAGAGAACGTCAGCCTGGACTATGAACTCCGGGGCATCGCCAGCGGCACTGACTATGAGATCACCGATTTTACCCTCAATTACACCGACGAAACGCGCTCGCGTCGTGGCCTCAGTCTGCTGGTGGACGTGGACACACCCGACCGTGGCTCGATCCGGTTCAATAACATCTGGAACCGCACAGAGAGGAAGTTTATCGAATACCAGCGCAATTACCCCACTACGGGGGAGGAGCTGTTTTACAAGGCACGTGACCGTGAGCAAGAGATTAGCACCTACACTGGTTCGGTGACCGGCGACAATCACCTCTTTGGCTTCACTGCGAATTGGGGGCTGTCCTATGCCAATTCAAAGTCGCAGTTTCCCTTCGACTATGAGATTGATTTCACTGAGCCTTCCACGACGGACCCCCAGGGAAATCCGCTGTCGCACATGCGACCTGTGCCCACTTCCATTCTCCACGGACCGCCGGAACTCATTATCCCGTACGCCTTGAATAACTTCAGAATGGCCTACCTCTACACTGCCTACTATCGCGGCGAGAAGAACAACGACGTGGAGCGGACTGCATTCCTGAATATCTCGCGCGGCTACAGCCTCGGCCGGCTTTTTTCTGGGGAGATCAAGGTAGGAGCAAAGTATCGGGACCGGGCACGAGACAGAGCGCGTTCTGAGGTCTTCTCGCCCTACTACAACGAGGCTTTCGCGGAGTACGTCGAGTCGGGGGGTGCCATCGTGAGGAAGGACTTTGCGGGTACCCGCTTCGCGAACCTAGAGAAGACCGGCAACATGATTCTCATGACCAACTTCCTTGATCCAGTGCCGCTGGACAGGAAGTTGTTTGGCAAGTACGCGCTCTATCCGTTGCTCAATCGCGATGCAGTCCGCCTGTGGTGGGACCTCAATCGCAAGGGCTTCCAGGATCCGGAGGGAAGGAATCCCGAGTACGAACGCAACTTGGAGCCGGATGCGCTTTACTATGACATCACTGAACGCATCTCGGCCGCCTACGTGATGAACACGCTTCGCGTCGGGCAAAGGGTGACGCTCATTGCCGGTGCGCGGGTGGAGCGCGAGGACAATGACTACCTCTCCCGCTATTCCAAAGGAACACTGAGCGGCTTCCCCGTGCCAACCGGGATGATCCACGACACCACCGCAACCCACCGGGAGACGGTCTGGCTCCCGAATTTCCACATGATGGTGAAACCACTTCCCTTTGCCAACGTCCGCTTTGCCGCCTACAAGGCCCTCGCGCGTCCGGACTTTAACTACCGGCTGGCCAATGTAGTGACCAAGGCGCGGAGCACGTTCTTTCCGGGAAACAATCTTACTGTGGGCAATGCTGCCCTCAAGGCAGCGCAAGCCTGGAATTTTGAGGTGAACACGTCCTTTTTCGGCAACAGGATTGGTTTGCTTTCGGTGTCGGCCTTCTACAAAGACGTCAAGGACATGTTCCACTACATCAACGGACTGCCGTTCGTGGGGCAAGCCGCACTCGATAGTCTGGGCATTCGCATCAAGAATCCGTTTGGCACCAATGAGTTTGTGCTCTACTACCCTTACAACTCCACGAAGCCGACCATCGTCAAGGGTCTGGAGGTGGAACACCAAGCCAACCTTCGTTTCTTGCCAGGGCTGCTCAGCAACATCGTTCTGACCTACAACTTTTCCGTGGTACGTTCGGAGACGTACATTCCCACTACGCGCGTCGAAACGTACGAAGTTGTCGTTCCGCCATTGCCATTTCCCGTCAAGAAGACGCGGTATATTCTGGAGGAGCGCAAACAGAAGCTTGAAGGCCAACCAGAATTCTTTGGGAATTTCGCCATCGGCTACGACATAGGCGGATTCTCAGCGCGGCTTTCCGTATTCCACCAGGGGCGATACAATCGTACGTTCTCCTCGGATGGCCGGAGCGACGTCGTGCAAAACGCTTACACCCGCTGGGATCTGGCTGTGAAGCAGCAAATTACTCCCAATCTGGCACTGATGTTCAACGTCAACAACATTTCCAATATCCACGAGGGGACTTCGGTTTTGAATCGGATCCAGGGCTGGGACTTGTTGAGCACCGATGAGATCTATGGCATCTCCGCAGACCTCGGCCTGCGGATGAGCCTGTGAGTGGCAGGCGCGGTGGGCCGCTCAAGGTGCACGGCAAGTTGGGGGCGTGCCGAAGAACCTGAGGGCAGCCGCAGAGGTTCTTTCGTGTCAACCTAACATAAGGAGGTTGTCATGAAGTGGCTCAAAGTTACAGCGCTGGGGCTCGTTGGCGTCTTAGCTCTGCCGCTGGTGCTTGTCGCACAGGACGAGTTGGTAATCCCCCCGAGCGACGGGACGACGTTCCTGAACCAGCAGATCGAGGCAGACGCAAGCAGGCCGCCGGGCAGGGTGTACGTACTCAAGCGGAACGGTTTCTATCTCTTCAACAACGTGCTGACCAACAGCGGTTGGGTGCTGCGTATCAAGGCCGAGGATGGCCCAGGAACCAAGCCGGTCATCTACCTCATCGCTGACCCGACCACCGGCGTATTCCCCTCGCATTTCATCGAAATGGGCGAGGATGTGTACCTGAAGGACATCGTCCTCGTCGGCTTCATCGAGTCCATGGAGGGGCAGATTGCCAACAATCCGCCGCGTCTGATCAGGTCGCGCGCGGCCGGGTTTGACCTTATCCTTGACGGATGCATCATCACGCAATCGCGAGGCGAGCACATCCGACTGGAGCAGGCAACACGGGTTGTCAAAATCACCAATTGCATCTTTGCGAACATGGGCGACCTCGGTACCTCTAACCTGGGTGCAGGCAAACCCATCGACTTCCGCAACGCCTCTTGCGACTCGGCCATCTTTATCAACAACACCTTCGTCAATTTCCATGACCGGGTTGTACGGCATCGCGCGAGCGTCGCGGCGATCAACCACTTCATCTTCGACCACAATACGGTCGTCAATTCTCTTGGCTTCCACGGCACGCTTGCCCTCGGGTGGCTCGGCAGCGAGTGCAGGATCACTAACAACCTCTTTGTCGACCATTTTATCGCTGGTGCAGACACGGACCGCACGCGCCAGGCCGAGTTCGAAGAACCCGGCGAGCTCGATCCCCGCAATGGCTTGGGCCGCATGGCCTGGGTTCTGTCAGTCCCCAACGACACGACGAAGTGGGTGGTCAAGGGGAATTACTACACGGTGAGCCCGGAAGTGCAGGCTTTTTATGAGCGGCACGCAGCCGAGGGCGTGCTGGGCGAAGGTCCGGCTTTGACGCACCACATTTGCAGCCGCTTGGGTGTAGACTCTGCCCTGGCGTTCATCAAGGAGGACATTGTCCTGGCGAACCGGCCGCGGCCCATGGTGAACATGGCCGAATGGTACCGCAGCCCCAGTGGCGGCAACAAGACCAAGAACACCCCGAGCGACAAGTGGAATCGCGCCACCGACGACTATGACCGTCGACCGTGGCAGTACTTCGCCGACACCCTCGATTGCAGCTACGCGACCACCACTGCTGCCTACTCTGGCGCTATGGGTGGGTTCCCTGTTGGTGACCTCAACTGGTTCCCGACGAAGAAGGCCGAGTGGGAAACCTGGCTCACCGCAGTGGAGCGCAAAGAGAGCGTTCCGTTGGAGTTCGCTCTCTACCAAAACTACCCGAACCCGTTCAACCCGAGCACAAAGATCCGCTTCAGCATCAGTCGTCCTGAATTCGTCACGCTGCGGATCTGCGACATGCTGGGACGGGAAGTGGCCGTTCCGCTGGCGCGGCGCGTCGCCGCTGGCGATCACGAAGTGACCTTCGATGCAGGGTCTCTGCCCAGCGGCGTCTACCTGTGCTCCTTGAAGGCAGGTCGGCAGCAGGCAGTGAAAAAGATGGTGCTCATGCGCTAGGCGCCGCACGCTGCGGGGAGGCCGGTTTGACACCAGGGGGAGGCATCTCCGCAGGCAGCCCTGCCGTACGGCCGCGGAGGGGAACCGGTGGGAATCACAGAGATGGGGCGCAGATGCTTTTAGCCAATAGCTCAAGTATCAGCTTCCCGCCGGTTCCCTCTCGGTCGTGAATGGTCTTGAGGCGTTCGCAGGACCGGCGTGTTGCCGTATGTGTACCTGGAGACGTGCTGCCGTGCAGGGCAGGGAAGTGTCTGGACCAGAATGGGCGAGGCTGGCGCAACAATGGATGCCTTAGCTCCAGGCAGGGCCCCTGACCTGAGCCGAGGGGCTGCGGCGGACGCCAGGCGACCATTCTCCAGGAGATCCGTGTTGCACGCCGTGGAGCGCGTGGTCGACGAAGCGCTGGTGTTTCGCTGTGAAGGGGCGGTAGGAAATTGACCCACGAGGAAAGGGCAAGGCAAACCGTGGACGAGGGTCGAATCAGTCGTGGACTGGGGTGGAGGCATCTTGTTCTGCTGATTCTCCCCATCGCCGTCCTCCTGGCAGGGGAGTTCCTAAGTTGTGCGGGGGCCCACTCCGGTTGGGAGCAAGCGGAAAGGATCCTGCAGCGCATCGTCCCGCCTGTCTTCCCTGCGCGCGATTTTGATGTGACGCAGTTCGGGGCAGTTGGAGACGGACAGACGGACTGCAGCGAGGCGTTCAGGAAGGCAATAGAACAGTGCCATCAGGCAGGAGGGGGACGTGTGGTTGTTCCCCAAGGCACGTATCTGACGGGGGCCATTCATTTAGCGAGCAACGTGAACCTGCATCTACTCAAGGATGCTCGCATCGTGTTCAGCCGGGACACGAAAAAGTACCTGCCGCTGGTGTACACGCGCTTTGAGGGCGTCGAGTGCATGAACTACTCTCCGTTCGTGTACGCATTCGAGCAGGAGAACGTCGCCATAACGGGCGAAGGTGTACTCGACGGCCAGGCAGACACTTCCATGTGGTGGCCTTGGACCGGCAATCCCAGACACGGCTGGTCGGCCGGCAAGCCGGAACACACTGCAGACCGCGAACGGCTCTTCCGCATGGCCGAAGAGGGGGTACCGATCGAGGAGCGCCTGTTTGGCGAAGGCCACTATCTGCGGCCCAATTTCATCCAGTTCTACAAGTGCAAGAATGTCTTGATCGAAGGGGTTAGGCTTGAGCGATCGCCGATGTGGGTCATGCACCCGGTCCTTTGCGAAAACGTCACCATCCGGAAGGTGACAGTGGTGAGCCCCGGCCCCAACAACGATGGCTGCAACCCGGAGTCTTCGCGGGACGTTTTGATTACGGATTGTTACTTTGATACGGGTGACGACTGCATCGCTATCAAGTCCGGGCGAAATGCCGATGGTAGGAGGGTGGCGACGCCCAGCGAGAACATCATCGTTCGGAACTGCACCATGAAAGACGGCCACGGGGGTGTGGTAATCGGCAGCGAGACGAGCGGCGGTTGCCGCAATGTTTTTGTGGAAAACTGCACCATGGACAGCCCAAACCTTGACCGCGCGCTCCGCATCAAAACGAACTCCCTGCGCGGCGGGGTTATTGAGAACGTCTTCATGCGCAATGTGCAGGTTGGGGAGGTAAGAGAGGCGGTCGTGCACATCTATTTCTACTACGGCGAAGGTGACGTGGGTCCGCACACGCCGGTCGTGAGGAATATTCATCTCTCGAACGTCACGAGTAAGAAGAGCCAGTATGCCCTGTTCATAAAGGCTTACAAGCGCTCGCCAGTGAGAAACCTGCGTCTGGAGTCCTGCCGCTTTGATGGCGTAGATAGGGGCAACGTGCTGGAACATGTGCAAGGAATCGTGTTGAAGGGCGTGATGCTGAACGGTGTGAGCATGGGCACTGAGGACTTTCGCCGCGCCGCCGTGGTGGAGTAGCAGGGACTCTGCACTGATGAAACTGGTCTTTGCGCCGCTGAGCTGGATGGTGTGGGTGACTTCGGTGTGTGCGCAAACGCTGGCATTTCCCGGCGCCGAGGGATTTGGGCGCTTCACTGTGGGTGGTCGAGGTGGTCGAGTCATCGAAGTCACAACCTTGGCCGACGCAGGTCCGGGTAGCCTCCGGGAAGCTCTGGAGCAACCGGGCGCGCGCACCGTGGTCTTTCGCGTCGCCGGGACGATTACTCTGCAGTCGCCGCTTGTTGTGAGCCACGACAGCGTCACCATAGCTGGACAGACGGCGCCTGGCGACGGGATCTGTGTGCGAGGCTACCCAGTGCTCGTCGAGGCAGATAACGTAATCATCCGTTTCCTCAGGTTCCGCATGGGGGATGAGAATCGCATCGAGGGCGATGCCCTGAGTGCCATTTTCCATAAGGACCTGATCATCGACCACTGCTCGTTTAGCTGGGCGACTGACGAAGTCCTCACGGTTCGCGACAACGAGAACAGCACGGTGCAGTGGTGCATCATCTCCGAGAGCTTGCATCGCTCCTATCACCACAAGGGCCCCCATGGCTACGGTGGCATCTGGGGAGGGAAAGGGGCGTCGTTCCACCACAATTTGCTTGCGCACCACTCGAGCCGCAATCCCCGTTTCAACGGCAGCCGTTATCACGGCGAGCCGGAGCGCGAGCTGGTCGACTTTCGCAATAACGTGGTGTACAATTGGGGCGGACAGAGCGCTTACGGTGGCGAACGAGGGCAGCAGAACGTGGTGGCCAATTACTACAAGTTCGGCCCGGCCACAGGGCCAAAGAGCCGCATTGTAGAACCGTGGGATGATAAGGGGCGCTGGTATGTGGCCGACAACTTTGTATTCGGGTTTCCGCAGGTGACGGCTGATAATTGGGCAGGAGGAGTCCAGGGCAAGTTCTGGCAGAAGGTGAGGGCGGAGAACCCATTTCCTTGCGCCCCGGTCGTCACCCACACCGCAGAACAAGCTTACACATTGGTGCTTGCTCACGCAGGAGCTGTGCTTCCTCGAAGAGATGCGGTGGACGCCCGCATTGTGGAAGAAGTAGCAAGCGGCAAGGCAAAGTTCGGCAGAGGAGGTCGCGGCCTCATCGACTCCCAGACTGAAGTGGGCGGCTGGCCGGTGCTGCGGGACGGAACGCCACCTGCCGATAGCGATCATGATGGCATGCCTGACCAATGGGAGGTAGAGCACGGGTTGGACCCGCTTGAGGCCAAAGACGGTAGTGTGGATCCTGACGGCGATGGCTACACCAACCTCGAGGACTACTTGAACCATCTGTGCCTTTCGCTTGAACAGGTCGGGAAGGACCACGGGCAAAAGTGAGTCAATGATGTTCATGATCGGTCTCAAGAAGGGTGTTGTTCACTAGCTCCAAGTGCCAGAAGGGCGATGAAGAGAGAACGCCAGGTCAAATTCTCCCGCGCGGTCGCCATCACGTTGGCGATGCTGGCCATGTCCGCCTGTGAGCGGAAAAGCAACCCATGGAACGGCGAGGCAGTTCTGTTGGGGACGAGGTTCGCTGAGACGATCATGAAGCGATACCCAGGGGGCTATGGAGACTGGGACTATGTGACGGGTACCGTATTGCGTGGCTTTGAGGAACTGTGGCGCGTCACCGGAGATGAGCGGTATCTCTATTACATCAAGATGACCGTTGACCGCGTAGTCGGCGATGGCGGCGAGATTGCCGGCTACGATGCTCAGAAGTACAGCCTCGACGATATTCAGGAAGGGCGAATGCTTCTCTTCCTCTATCGGCAGACCGGCGAACAGAAGTACAAGCGGGCGGCTACTATGGTGAGGGAGCAGCTCAAGACGCACCCGCGCACGCCCTCGGGAGGGTTCTGGCACAAGAAGATCTACCCTCATCAGATGTGGCTGGACGGGCTGTATATGGCTCAACCATTCTACGCCGAATACGCCACGCTCTTCGGTGAGCCGCAGGCCCTTGACGATGTTGTCCACCAGTTCGCTCTGATCGCTGGGAATCTTAAAGATAAGAGAACTGGACTCTACTACCACGCGTGGGACGAGTCGCGTCAGGCGTTTTGGGCCGACTCCAGCACCGGGCTCTCGCAGTGCTTTTGGGGACGCGCGCTCGGGTGGTACATGATGGCCATGGTGGACGTGCTCGACCATCTGCCCGAGAACACCGCGGGGCGCGAGCTCCTACTGAACTCGCTGCGCGAACTGGCGAGTGTGGTGCGCCGTTACCAAGACGCCCAGACTGGTCTGTGGTGGCAGGTCGTGGACCAGGGCAATAGGTCCGGCAACTACTTGGAGGCTTCCGCGTCGGCGATGTTCGTTTACTCTCTGGCCAAGGCGGTGCGCATGGGTTACATCGATCGCTCATACCTCCAGACGGTGAAAAAGGGGTTCCAGGGCTTGGTGGACCACATGGTGTACCACGACTCTGCCGGAAACTACAATCTCGCCAGGATCTGCAAGAGCGCTGGCCTGGGCGGAGATTATCCCGACAAGATCCGCGACGGAAGCTATGAGTACTACGTCTACATGGAGCCAATTGTGCCAAACGATGGAAAAGGGCTCGGCCCATTCTTGGCCGCCTGTGCCGAGGTGGGGAGATTGTCCCCGCGATAGGAGCAGCTGAGCAGAAAAGAGCGGGTTGGAAGGGAACCGATACGGGCGAAGTGGGTGTTCAATAGTTGTCAGAGTGCCACAAACAAGTGTAGAGACCTGTCAACTGAGGTGGGTGGACAAGCTGATGGCCGCGAGACACTGGCTGGTGGGATTTGCGTTGTTCTGGTGCGTTGCGCCCCTCTCTGCGCAGACCGTGGGTAAGATCGCCGGCAAGGTGACGGACGCAGGCACCGGTGAGCCTTTGCCCGGGACCAATGTGGTCATCGTCGGGACCAGCATGGGAGCTGCCACGGATGGCAAGGGCGACTACTACATCCTCAATGTCCCTCCCGGGCGCTATTCTCTTCGGGCTTCCATGATTGGTTACAAGTCGACTGTCGTGGTAGACGTCATAGTGAATGCGGGCAAGACAACGACGGTTGACTTTGCCCTCGCGCAAACAGTCCTCGAACTTGGGGAAATTGTCGTACAAGCGACCCGGCCGGACGTCGAACGTGACAAGACTTCCACCAGTGCCATCGTCCGCTTCGACGACGTGCAGATGCTCCCGGGGATCAGAGATATCGGCGATGTCATCGGCCTGGCGGCTGACATAGTCGACGGACATTTCCGTGGCGGACGGCAAGGCGAGGAGTACTATCTACTGCAAGGACTGGGAATCGTCAACCCCCTGGACCGCTCCTCTGCCTTCCTTCCCATAATGAGCGGCGTGGAGGAAGTCGAGGTCATCACCAGTGGTTTTGGTGCCCAGTACGGGAACGCGCAATCCGGCGTCGTGAATATCTCGATGAAGGAAGGCCATCCGCACCGCTGGCGCACGAGGGTCGAGTCGCGCTTTCGAGCTCCGGGCCGTAAACACTTCGGGCCGAGCGTCTACGACCCGAGTGCCAACGCCTATCTCAAGCTTCTACTCGACGAGCACGTGTGGCGCACGGGCGACCCCAGCGCAGAGCACGCTCAGCCTTACTACGGCACAATGGCTTCAGGGCTCACCAACAGTTTTGCGGGTGACACACTGGTGCAACTGGCCGTGGCCCGGGCGCTCTGGAGACAGAGCCGGCGGGACATGGGTCGCTCGTATGGAAACGAGGTCGATTACTCGGTGGAAGCAGCCAGTGGAGGCCCGGTCAACCAGAGGATGAGGATGTTCTTGGCTCTGCGCGCTGAACGCGAATGGCCGGTCTTTCCCACGGAGCAGGCAAATACCGAGTACCAGGCGATGGGCAATTTGGCGGTCGACCTTGGTGGCGCCAGCACACTGCGCCTGAGCGGCGGCCTCTCTCGCCTCTCCGATGCCGTCTTTCCTGGTTCCAACAGCGTAAGTGGGTACCAGCGTTGGCTGTGGGACAGAATCACCGGCACACGTCTGCGCAAGAGAGCCAACACCCAGATCGGCGCACGATTCACCAAGACGCTCAGCCAGAGTACTTTCTATGAACTCAAGCTGAACTCCCTTTTCACCAGCAATAGAGTGGGTGCCACACCGGTGCCTGACACTTTCCCCGATTCTGTGGATTTCAACTGGGTGGTTGGTACTATTGCCTTTCCCAACAACAATTCCCCTGACATGCTGAATTATCAGCTCGGCTACGATTCCTTCACAAAGGAAAAGACACGGACGCTCTCCGCTGAGGGTGCGCTCACCAGTCAGATTACCAAGGCACATCTTCTCAACGGGGGCTTTCAAGTCAACTCCTACCTTGTTGATGTGTCCAATTTTCTCAACATACGCTCCAATCGTTTGGTAGAACGCTACACTGCGCACCCGTTCGAAGCTGCCCTTTACGTACAGGACAAGATGGAGTTCGAGGGGCTGATAGCTAACGTGGGCCTCCGGTTCGACCTGTGGTATGCTGGGACTGACTACTACACCGATTTGTATACGCCATTTGGCGACGCCGATTCCTTGGGCCGGTTCAACCCCACAAAGGGACAAAGGAAAAAGGCACCGACCTACACGCGCCTCCAACCGCGTTTGGGTTTCTCGTTTCCGGTCTCGGCGAGCACCGTGTTCCATCTCAACTACGGAGCCTTTATGCAGCGGCCTGCCTTCCAGTACATTGTTTCGAGCAGGCTCGGGCAGAGGCTGAACAACCCGGTGATCTTGGGCAATCCGCGTCTGGAGCCCGAGACAACAAATAGCTACGACGTGGGTGTGGTGCAGGCCCTCGGCGAAGGTTTCACGGTCGACGTGAGCGGTTACTACAAAGATGTCAAGAACCTGGTCCAGCAGGCCAATTTCATAGACCAACGGGCTGGCTACCAAGTGAGTTCTTACTTCAATCTGGACTACGCTGACATTCGCGGTTTTCGCGTCATGCTTCACAAGCGCAAGGGTGCGCTGACAGGTTCGGTCAATTACCAGTATGGATACGCCACCGGCAAGAGCGCCACAGCTACCGCAGCGACGCCGATCTTCAATCGGGACACCTCGAATGTGGTGACGACCGACCTAACCAATGTGCCGACGCGCGATATTCTCCTTGATTTCGACCGCACGCACAACGTGGTGGTCACCATCGGCTACACTACTGGCCACCACTGGGGGCCGTCGATCTTCAACACGCGGCCGTTTGGAGATGTGGCGGTGTCGCTCCGTTCCTCGATCCGCAGCGGCAGACCATACACCTCGCCTTCGGACATCAGGCTTATCAATGTGAAACGCGCGCCCTCGGAGTCCAATACTGACCTGCGTCTTACCAAGACGATCCGCAACTTCTTTGGCGCTCCGGCGAGGTTCTATGTGGAGGTCTTTAACCTTTTCAATAACAGGGTGCTGAACTACGACTACCTCTTTCAGCGTCCCACGCCGACCAATCCGAACCTGCCTTTACAGTACTACGAAAAGTACCCCATTGACGACAAAGAAAACGGCGTGCGCTACTGGTGGGACAAAGGGAGGCAGGGGCCGTTCAGCATAGATCAGTCCTTTCTGCTCTATGAGAACAGCCCGCGCTCGTTCAACTTCGGCGTAGTGTTCGAGTTTTAGACCATCGATGAAGGGCATATGAAACGCACTCACTTGCTGATGCTTCTGGTCTTGTTGGGTGCCGGCCAGGCTACCAGTCAACAACGTGACTGGCGGGTGCACTCGCGGGGCCTGCTTCATCAAACCGTGTTCAACACTGGAGAGCTGGGGCGAGCCTACAGTGCCGGCGGCACAATCCAGCCGGGCATGCCGTGCATGGAGTGGCCACCGTACTCGCGGATTGTCCTGGAAAGGACAAACTACCCTGGCCAGCACAATTCCTTCGGCAGTGGGATCTGGATAGCGGGCACGCGACCAAGTGGGCGCAAGTATGCGTTCTGCGGCGCGGTATCAAATAGCAGCGGAGACCCAGTGCCCGTCGTCGGGGTCTACAGCGTGCCTCTGGACATCCAGAGAATCGAGAACTTTCCGGTGCTCGCCGATGGTTCGCTTAACCCGGCTTTCGACCCTGACGAAGCGGAGGAGATCATCATCGCTCGCTGGGACACCCCAGTTGGTGTTCGCGTCACCCGCACAAGCCGGGCGTGGAGTTATCCTGGTTACGACAGCTTCATCATCTATGAGTACGAGTTTCAGAACGTGACAGGCGACACGCTCAAGGACGTGTTCGTCACCTTTGCAAACACTTTTGCCCCGTCGATGTTTGGCTACCAGCGCAACCACGGGAGCTGGACGGAGAGTGCATTTCGCGGGCAACCTCCGGCAGGCCTCGGTGATCATTTCGCCCGTTTCGACCTGAAGCGTTGGATGAGCTACAATCACGAGCGGGAAGGCCTTCCCGACCCGGTCTTTTTCGAGGAGTGGTCGACGCCAGGCAATCGTGGTGGCCTCAATTCGCCCCAAGCGGTGGGCATCGTCGTGTTGCACTATGACTATGAGCACCTGTGCCGGAGAGACCAGACCCAGCAGGTGTTCTTGGCAACCGGCGACAGTGCAGGCATGTGGGACGAAAACGGCAAGGCAAAACAGCCCTTCCTGCTCCGCTACGAAAACGGCAACCTGCCGCCGGAGGCGAAGACGGCGACATGGATGGACCCCACTTTGCGGCGCAAGACGGGAATTTGGCAGGGTACAGAGGACTCGACCCGCTTCTGTACACAGTTCGAACCGCTTTTATGGGCGTATTGGAAAGGTCGCACCAAGACCTCGGCAAATCTTTCGTGGTGGCAGCCGGTCTCGCGAGCCTATGGTTTCTATCCCTATATCCTTCCCCCGAACGAAACGATGTATTTCTCGGTGGCGGAGGTGGTGGGGTACGGGCCCGGAGTGGCCGGGGATAGGAAGTACAAAGACCTGGGGGGCAATGTTCGTGGCGGCGTGGACGCGGGGTTCTACTTCAACCCTGTGCCCAGCTGGTACGACACCCTGCAGTACGAGTACCTGGGCACCAAGAATTACATTGGCAGCACCTATCTGCAGAATCATCCCCTTCCCTGGTACGTGACGCCGGGCGTCGTCTCCATCCGTGACGTGGCAGACAGGGCCATCCAGATGTACACCGGGCGGCCGCTGGTAAAGTACGACACCTTGCAGTACAAGCCGGAAGAGGCGCCGCCCAAGGGGAGATACGATACGGTGCCAATTCCCTTCCCGGCTCCCGCCATCAGAGTGGAAGACACGCACGCGGCCGCGAACAGGATCATCTGGGGCCCGCAGGTGGAAGAATTCAACTGTCGACGACTCCGCGCACGGCTGAGTCACTACCTGGTGCTTCGCGCACCGCATCCACTCGGACCGTGGACGATCATAGACTCGGTGGGGATCAGGGACCCGAGGTATTTCGAGAACGGGGAGTATGCGGTCTTGGACCCGTATAGCAATCTTGGAGATAATGTCGCTTACGCGGTGCTATCCGTGGATGAGTTAGGCGGCAGGAGTGGGATGACTAATCTCACTCTGCACGAAACTCAGGCGCCGCCGAAGGAAAGATTGGGGAAAGTGTACGTGGTCCCCAATCCCCTCATTGTTAGCAGCGGATTGAGCGGCTCGGACCCGGCCGGCGAAATCGGCGATAGAGTCCAATTCATGGGCCTGACCAAGCGCTGCATCATTCGCATCTTTTCCTATTCCGGGCAGCTGGTGATGACGATCAAACATGAACGGGAGACGTTCGGCAACCCATGGTATCAACTGAGCGTTAACAACCAGCTGATCGCTTCGGGAGTGTACTACTTTGTGGTGGAAGACCTCGATACGGGCGACCGCTCGAGCGGAAAGTTTGTGGTAATCCACTAAGCTTGGTGGAAAGACGACGATGAGAAACCGTCCGAAAGGAAAGTTCGACAGCTTTGCTGTGGTGTTGGCCGCTCTTCTGTGGTGGAGTTCCTCCCATGCGCAGAAGGTGGGCAGCACCTCGATGCAATTCCTCAAGGTCGTACCTTCCGCGCGAGGAGCTGCCTTAGGCGAAGCTTACTCCGTGTGGGCCGCTGGTTCCGAGGCCGTTTTCTGGAATCCTGCCGGCGTAGCGAGAGTGGAGGGTCCAGAGTTTTTCACCAGCTATGTGAACTGGCTCTTCGACGCGCAGCAGGGGGCACTCGGGTTCGCCACGCCCGTGGGGAGGAACGGGGCAATAGGAGCGCAACTCCAGTACGTCGATTTCGGCGAATTTGAGGAGACCAGCAATGCGCGGCCGTTCATAAACGATCCCGAGCACCCTGGTTTCACCGGCCGGACCTTTCGGCCTTTTGCGTGCGTCGTGGGTCTTTCTTACGCCCGCGACCTGACGGACAAATTCTCCGTCGGGATCGGTACAAAGTTCGTCTACCAATCGCTTTTCGGCGAGCGACAGGTGACGGCTATGGTTCGGCCCGGCGTCTACGAAGAAGTGAAGACGTGGGCAAACGGCTTGCTTTTCGACTTTGGGATCCGCTACAACACCGGCTACCGTTCCATTCACCTGGGCTCTGCAGTGCAGAACTTTGGAGCGGATGTCAAGTTCGCCAAGGAAGCGCACCCGGTCCCGTTGCTTTTCAGGTTCGGAGTGGCAGCAGACTTGCTCGGTCGCGAAGGCCTGCTGGTGGGTAACAATGAAAACCATCGGCTCGGCATGGTTGTGGACATCTTTCACCCAAATGACTATGACCAACAGGTGCACATGGGTGGCGAGTATGAATTCCGTGGCGTGCTCGCTTTGCGCGCCGGCTACAAGTTCAATTATGACTTCGACGGCCTGACTTTCGGCGCAGGTCTGAAATTCGCCGCAGAAGGTGTGCGCCTGCTGCTTGACTGGAGTTATGGTGACATGGGCACTTACCTGGGCAACGTGCAACGCATTAGCGCGAGAATGATTCTGCCATGAAAGAGCTGAAGGTTCTCCCGGCTTTGATCCTTGTCTTGGTGGCACGCCTGGCTCTGGCGCAGGGCTATGGCGGAGAGCTCACGTTTCAGGGCATGGAGCACTACCAGCTGCACTCGGCGGCCAGCAGGGCGATGGGTGGCGTGACGGTTGCCGCACAGGACGTGGCGTCAATGTTCAATAACCCGGCAATGTTGGCCGGCATCGCTGGCGTGGGCGTCTCGGTGGCAGGGGCTGCGTTTGCGCATCGCCAGGAGCAGGAGCAAAACTATGCCCCGGTGAGGTACTATGCCAATCTGAGCCTGCTCCTGGAGGGGCTGACCAGCGGTATTCCCGACCCTAATCCTGAACTTCCGGGATTTACACCGGCAGACACGGTGCAACGGCCGTACGATAACATAGGTCCCAACTGGTCGCGTTCCAGCAACGGACAATATCCGCTTCACCTCTTGGCAGCCGTGCCTTTTCGAGTGTCCGAAGTACAATTCACGGCAGGATTGGGCGCTGTTCAATACGCAGACCTTGACCACTTCTACCAACACAACAATGTGCTCTCGCCGTCCATCCTTTCGCAACGGCCTCTCCCGACGATGCGGCCTTCGGACGACAACCCTCTCGTCGTCGACTGGTATCAGACCGTCCGCTCGCGGAGAGGTTCGATCTGGGGGTACGGATTTGCTCTGGCGGCGCAGGTGCAGAAGCTGCATTCTTCTTTTGGCGTCAGTGGGTTGTTGTTGCGCGGAGAGAGTGACGACGAAGAGCAGTATGTTGGGAGAGGCAGACTGACCTTCTTTGCGAACGCCTTCCGTGCTGATTCTGTGGGGTGGCGGTTGCGGAAGAGCGGTACGTCCCGTTTCAATGGACAGGAACTTGCCGTCAGCTGGTTGTTGAGCGGGACCCATGCCAGCCTGGGGCTGACGGTGAGACCTCCTGCCGAGATAAAACGGGAAATGTCGGCCGACGTAGAGAGTGTCGGGCTGAATGAGGTCAACAATGCCTCGCTGGTGACCGGCCCGCCAGCAGGAGGAAAGGACCGACTGAAGCTTCCTTGGCGAGGCACCGCGGGTCTGGCAATCACCCCGAAGGAATGGCTGACCTTGGGATTTGAATACGAGCTCCGCCCCTACAAGTCCGCGCGCTTTGTGGATTCCATTGGAAAGGAAAGCTCTCCATGGCTATCGAGTTCCCCATTCCGAGTGGGGGTTGAGCTGCGCGCTTCGCCCTGGTTGGCACTGCGGGCTGGGATGAGGAACGAGGCAGAGGTCTTTGAACCAGAAGGCAACCAACTTCCTGGGGAGCCGGTTACCTATTCGGTCTACTCGTGCGGTGCGAGCGTGACCTTCCGAGGTGTCCGTATGGACTTGGCAGTGGAGAACGCGCTCATGAAATACCAGGACATCTGGTCAAGTGCGATCAGCAAGAACAGCGAGCGCCGCTGGATTGCTCTTGGGCAACTGGCGTACGAGATTCCGTGGAGGCCATAGATTTCGGTTGGCAGAGCGTCGCTGGGAAGTTAGCAAGGGAGAAGGGCCGCACGTTAGCTCTTTCGTGGGCACACAAGTGAGGAGGGATGACATGAAACGCGGTACGTTGCTATTGAGTTGTTTGCTGCTCTCGGCAATAAGCGTGTCCTCGCTGGCGCAATCTATCGGTGACTTTCGCACGAAGGCGAGCGGTGATTGGGGCAACGCACAGACGTGGCAACGTTACAACGGCACGACGTGGTTGGCAACGGGCACCCCGCCTACCGGGAGCGAGACCATCACCGTGCGCAGCACAGACTCGGTCTACGTAAATGTGCCCGTGACCATCACCGGGCGACTCGTGAACCAAGGGATTGTCAACGATGGTGGCAATCTGCGCGTGGGGAACGGCGGCATCTACCAGCACGACCGGGATGGGGGCAAAATCCCGACTATTACGTGGGAGGACGGTTCTACGCTTCTGATGACTGGCACCGTGTCCACTGCGCCGGACAATCGCAACCAAGGGTACTACAACATCGAGTTCAACACGCC
>JACIZP010000016.1 GCA_014359355.1 Calditrichota bacterium
GCGCGCCAAAATGGAGGCGACCGTCCAGGAATCCAGGCCCTCGGGTATTCTGACCCACTCGGCCGAGACCCGCCCTTTCCTCAGCAAGTCGACGATGCGGAAGTACGACAGCCGGGGGGAGAGCTGGTATTTGCCGGCCTTCAGATGCGCGTCGGTGCGCAGCAGCTTGGTCGCGAGCACAAACCCTCGGCTGTTGGTCACGATACCCTCCTCCTTGAGAAGTTGAGCAATCTGGGCAAGGTTCATCCCGCGCGCGATCGTCACCTGCCGCGCCGTCGCCTGCTTGTGCCAGAATTGCGGCAGGAAGAGCAGCGCGACCACAGCCACCACTGCGAGGAGCACGCAAGCGCTTGCTGCCGAACCCGCATATATGAGCAATCTGCGTCTCTTAGCAATCCACTTGCTCATGGACGTGCACCCGGCGTAGATTGCTCCCCTCGCCACCGTTGCAGGTAATCAGCGAGAATGCGACTGTGGTCAAAGGCAAGCTCCGAAGGAAGCTCGTCCACCGGAAAGACGGCGGCGGTCGCCGCATCGTCCTGGCCCTGCGGGGAGCCTTCCGCTTCGGCCACGAACACGATGGAAATGGTGTGGCCCCGCGGGTCGCGGTCCGGGTCCGAATAGACCCCCAGCAGCCCCTTCAAGCGGATGGACAGCCCTGTTTCCTCCTTCGCCTCGCGCACCACTGCCTGCTCGACCGTCTCGCCATAGTCCACAAAGCCGCCGGGCAGCGCCCAACCGAACGGCGGATTCTTGCGCCGGATGAGCACAATGCCGTCTCTCCTTCCTGGGGTAGACACCTCGATCACCGCATCCACCGTCGGCACTGGATTCCGATGGCGCGAGATGGGTTGACCACAATGTGGGCACTTAGTTGATTGCACGCTACTTCACCCGAACAGGACGAACAGATCGTACAGGGTGTGGGCATAAGCCGCGACGCCGAACCCCCGGAGGCAGTAGATGATGCCGAAAACAACCCCTGCCATCTGGCGCAAGAGGAACACGTGGCGGTCGAACGGGGCCCTTCCGATGGAGAAGTAGTGCGCCACGGCAAAGGCAATCGAGGAGACCACTAGCGCCAGCACGTAGGCAGCCCACGGAGGAAATCTCCGCCCTCTGGTAAAGAGGACCACCAAGCCCCCCAGCAGAAAGACGCGGAACACAAGCTCTTCGTACACGCCCGCGCCGATAGCCGTCGCAAGCTTGTTGGTCACATTGAAGACCCCTTCAGGCGCACCAACCATCAACGGGGGCACGGCGTTCAGCGCCAAAGCCAGGAGGATCGCTAACACTCCTCCTTCAACAAACATCACGGGAAGGTAAAGCGGCCGCAGCTTGTGACCGCTCCACCTTATCCCCAGCACACCCACCAGGACAAACGCCGCGATGATGAGCGCATTGAGCAGGAGCACGCTCACCCCGCCAGTACTGCGCAGTCCGTTCCGGAGAAGCTCTTCGGCCAGATACCAGACCACCGAGCGGTGCGAATGGGCCCTCCCCAGCGAAAGGAATTCATAAACAACAAGCAATGGGACCACACTAAGGAAACCGTACCCAGGGGATTTGCTCAGACGAAGATAGTCGGCGGTCGCGACGCGCCACCCTCTGGTAGACTTGTGCCTGTGAGCTCTGCTGGCCAATCCACCTCCGCACCGCGGTCCCGAGCGCTCCTAAGCCCGGCCATCACGCGCCGCGGCGGGCCCTACCGTGGCGCAATGCGGGACTTGCGGATCATGACGGGTTTCCACCCTTCCTCCGTGAGGATGTAGAGCCCGGAGGGGAGCATCTCCTCCTCGTGGCCGTTGATGTCGATAACCTTCTCTCCCCCGAGGATTGCTCCGTCCGCGCGAGGGGCCTTTACCTCGGGCGGCGGCTCTGCAGTGGGTGCCTTCCTCTTCAGCTTGAGTTCCTTAGCCTTCCTTTGCAGCGCCGCAACCGAAACCCCCACTTCCCCCGCTAACTCCTCATCGGCAACGGTTCCGTATTTCCGTTTCAGCAGCTTGAGTCGCTCCTCTGTCCATACCTTCGCCATGCGGAAGCCCTTTGCGTTAGGCCATCCACTCTGAACCGACCGAATCCTCCATGCTCAGCACATAAAGCGCCTGGCGGGGCTGCGCATGCTCTTTTCAGCAGCACCGGGCCGTAGAAAAAGCTTTTGACGGAGGTCCGCAGCCTCACTTAAGGCGCCTCAGTTTTTCCAGGGCGGAATTCTTTCCCAACACAACCAGGACATCGCTATCCTTGACCACGTGATCGGCGCCTGGCACGACTTTAATATTCTCTGGAATGAGTTCCTTGACCATGATGACCTGCACGCCGTACTTGTTGGTGAGGTCCAGCTGGCGCAGCGTCTTGTGCAGGAAGCTGCTTGGTGGCGCAAGCTCGACGATGCTGTAGCCAGGCGCAAGGGTGAGGAAGTCCAAGATATTGGGATTGTCTAAGCTCTGCGCGACCTTGAACGCCACCTCGCGCTCGGGTAAGATGACATCAGTGGCACCGATGAGGTCCAGAATCCGCTGGTGGTCCTCGGTGATCGCCTTGACGATAATGCGCTTGGTCCCCAGGTCCTTCAGGTACAGGGTAATGAGTATGCTGGCATCGATTTCGTCGCCGACGTTCACCACGACCGCGTCCATCTGGTCCAACCCCAGGCTGCGCAACACCTCTCTGTTGGTCGCGTCCGCGACAACCGCCCTTTCCACGAACGGACGCACCCTGTCCAGCTCTTCCTCGCCCTTGTCAATGGCCAAAACCTGGAACCCCCGCTCGCTCAAGAAGCGGGCCACGTAGGAGCCAAAGCTCCCCAAGCCAATAACTGCAAAACTCGGCATACGTTACCTTTCACAAGGTTTCTCAATCAACCAACGAGTACGCTCTCCTCGACGTAGCGGTATCCAGCTGGCCTTGTCTCACCTCTTCCGAGAGCGAGAGCCAAAGTCAGTGGTCCCACCCGCCCGACGAGCATGAGCAGCATGACCAGAACCCTGCCGGCGTCCGAGAGGTGCGGAGTGAGGCCAGTGGTCAGGCCTACTGTGCCAAAGGCCGACACGGTTTCGAAGAGCACCGCAAGTGCCTGTCCGCCGCTGCCCGCAAACGGCCGCACGCCAAGCTCCGTGATCGACAATGCCAGGCCGAACACTCCCACGACCACCACGCCGAACACTGCCAGGGCAAAGGCTTTTGTCACGATGCCTACAGGCACGCGGCGGTGACAACAGTTGACATCTTCGCTGCCCCGGAAGCGCGCTACCACCAGAGCAACAAGCACGGCAAACGTACTCGTCTTGATGCCGCCACCAGTGGACCCGGGGCTTGCCCCGATAAACATCAGCCCCATCAGCACAAGCAGGGTCGCGTGCGCCAATGAGCCGGTGTCCACAGTGGAAAAGCCAGCGGTCCTGGCCGTAATCGACTGGAACAGACTCACCAGTACGCGACTCGGCCAGGGCATCCCCCGCAAGGAGTTGAAGCTCTCGATGGCGAAAAACGACCCGAAGCCCGTGGCGATGAGGACCGCAGTGGCAATCAATACCAAGCGCGTGTGCAGCGAAATTGCCTGGCGCCGCTTGCCTTGGCGGAAGCGAAAGCCGTTGGCTATGTCGAAGAGCACGATAAAGCCCAAACCGCCCAGCACGATGAGCGCCATGACCGTCAGGTTTACCAGAGGGTCATCGGCATAGCGACGGAGGCTGTCCGAAAAAAGGCCAAAGCCCGCATTGCAGAAGGCAGACACTGCATGGAAAATGCCTAAGTACACAGCCCGCGGCCCGGGGTAGCGCCCCCAGAAGCGGTACGTGAGCAGAACCGCGCCAATCGCCTCCATGGCAAACGTCCACAGGAAGACGTGCTTGAGAAGGGAGCTCATTTTTTGCAATGGACGTTGCGAAAGCGTCTCTTCCAACAACTCCCGCCCACGAATGGAGAAACGCCTGGTCAGCAGATACATGAACAGCGCCGAGAAGGTCATGATGCCCAATCCACCGAGCTGGATCAGCACCAGCACGACCAGCTGACCAAAAAGACTGAGGCGCGTGCCGATGTCCACTACCGTCAGTCCTGTCACGCACACTGCCGAAGTGGCCGTGAAAAAAGCATCCAGAGTCCGCAGCGGCCTTCCTACCGACGCAGCGGGTAGGCTGAGGAGCAAACCACCTATGCACGCCGCGAGGGCAAAACTGAGCGCGACCAGTCGCGGCGGCCGGAGCTTGAGGAGCACAAAGCGTTCCGTACTCTCCCTGAGACTGGTCACGCTTTCTCCTCCTTCGGCCAACACCTCTCACTGGCAGTGGCTGGGCTGGCGACCTTGGATGCCTCCGCCTGAGTGGAGCCGCTGTAGACCTGCACCGGAACACCAGTCTCTCTGCTGGCCCTGGAGGCGATATCCTGCAGCACAGAAACCGGCACTTTCGCCAACGTTCCATCCGCAGCGGGACGGTCCACGGTATAAATCTGCGCCGCCGTCGGTTGCAGCTGAGCAAGGCGGTCAATCCACCGCTCAACCTCCTCTGGTCCGGCGTTGGAAATCCTACCCTGAAAGAAGACAGCCTGCAGCACCCAATCGCGGACTGCCTGCAGACCTGCCAGGAGCTGTTCGAAGTGGAGCCCGCTGGCCGGCCTGTTCACCACCCTCCAGCTCTGCTCTGTGCCCGCGTCTAACTTCAAGACGCGCAGATCCAGCATCTGCAGTGCGTCCACCACGGCAGGCCGGTCAAGACCAGTGGCATTGGAAAGAACGCAGGTCTTCGCCTGTGGGGCGAACCGGTCCCGCAGCCGAACCACCACCTCCACCATCTCGGCAAAGTCTGGGTGCAAAGTCGGCTCGCCGTTGCCAGAAAAGGTGATGTATTCCGGATCGACACCATCTGCCAGAGATGCAGCCAGAGCGGCCTCCACCTGTGCCACTGAAGGAAGATCCTTAGCCAAGACCTCCATGCGGTTGGTCTTCACCCGCGTCCAGCCGTAGTGGCAGTAGATGCAGTTGTAGCTACAGGCCTTGTAGGCGGTCGGCAGCAAGTTGATACCCAGAGAGCGGCCCAGTCGCCGCGATGCAACCGGGCCGTAGATAATCCCCTTCTGCAGGGGCAAAACTGTCCCTTGGGGGCTCACGGAGTCAATGGACCTCAGTTCTACTGAGAAATTCCAGCAGGCGGCGCGCGTCGTCAAACATGGCCATGTTGTTGAACATGCAGTACGCCTCTCCAGCTTGCTGGAGTATCTGCACAAGCTGGGCAAAATCCGCATTGGAGTAGCGATACCCGGCGCCTGTGATCCCGTGCAGCCGGAAGTACGCAGGCCGGCCGTGCACAGAACTTGTGCGAAATGGGTCGACCACGTGAATCAGGTCCAGCTCTTTGCACAGCTGACCGATGAGCTCGGCCGACCACCCACCGCGGGGTTCCCACGCAAAAACAAACCCTTCCCGGTCAACCTCGCGCATGAAGGTGCGCAGATTGGCCACATTTTCCTCACTGCAAGTGAAGCTGGCCGGGCACTGGAAGAGCACGATTTTCGCGCCCAGGGCCTGAGCGATCTCAGCTGTCCGCGCCCAGGCTCCCCTCACTTCTGGGGTCAACCGGAACCTGCCGTAGGCCGCGTGTCTGTCCGGCGGCACGGGCTCCTTGAGACGACGATAGGTGGGGCTGGACGGCTGATGAGTGATCAGCTGCCACGCTTTCACCACGAACTCGAAGCCCTCCGGCGCTTCCGACCGCCACTTTGCGGCAGTCGCCACCTGGGGCGGTTGGTAAAAGGTCTGCTGCACCTCCACCACCGCAAATGTGCGGTAGTAAAGGGCCCGCGCCACGGGGAAACCACAGCACCCTATCTTTATGCGCTCTAAAAGGTCGCCCATCGCAATGCACCCGGTTCGGCTGCGCGTGGCGCGTGGGGCGGACGAAGAATTCAGCCCCGAGCAAGAGTAGCTACCGGTAAGTTCCCTCGCTGCTCTCCTGCACCGGTCTGTCCCCGGCTACCCACCGCATTCATGCAGCCTCGGCAATCCCCTTGCTCTGCAGCAGCGCCACAGCTCGGTGGATCTCGGTCACGGTGGTCCCTGGATGCACCTCTATCACGCGCACGGTGTCCGCGCCCAGATATCTTGCCACCAAATCGAAATCGATCTCGCCGGTCCCTGGCGCCAGGTGATCCTTAAGACCGCGAGCATCGTGGAGGTGAGTGCCCAACAGATGCGCTCCGTAGCGCTCCAGCCAAGCCTCATGGGGCGTCACACCCAGGCACGCCTGGACGTGGGCGTGCCCACAGTCGTGCCAGTAGCCGATGTTCCCACCCCGGAACTCGTTGAGGATGATGCCCACCTCCTCCAGGTCCGGAATCTGGTGAAGATAGAAGCGATTTTCCACGCCCAAGTAGACGCCCAAACGCACCGCCTCGGCGTGGATGCGGTCGAGACTCAGCAGAACCGCATCCAAGAAAGGCTGCCGTTTGGCGCGCCGTTCGGCTTTCCTCTCTGCGCGATATGCCTCGGCCTCGTCAGAGTCAACCAACTTGTCCTCGAAGAACTGGCGTAGCCTCCTGTCGTTGTCAGGATTGTCGATAGCCACCTCACCGAGGTGGAACACCACTGCGCGCGCTTCCAAGTCGGCGGCCAGATGGACCGATTTTAGCGAAAGTTTCACCCCTCGAGCACGCTCCTCGGGGTCAGTGCTGGAGAGCCGGAAGAGATCCCCCGAAGCCTGATGCTGAGGCACGCCCTCTGGCAACGGACAGTAGTTGTGCACGCTTAGCACGCTGAACTCATGCGACCGCAAGCGGCGGCGCATTTGCTGCAGCATGGCCGCCGTCACGCGGTAGTCCAGTTCCAACGCAGAAAGGCCTGTCTCGCGCAGTGCATCGAGCAAGCGGTCACCGTTGTCAACCTCAGTAGCTATCCACGCTGTCGATAATCCGAGCATTCCGTTCCGGCGTTGCCTATGTCCACTTCCTCCCGGCCCCCTCCTCTTTACAAAGACAAGCGCCTTTGATTATACAAAAGCGCCGCCATAATTTCAAGGGAAAGTTGTCGCGCGCGCCAGGCGACGCGGCAAGTTCTTAGAAGATCTCCACCTTGAGATAGCGCCGCGGGTTGAGCTTCAAGTCGGTGACCAACGAGTCAAGGCTCGCGGCAAGGGTGTTCAGCCGCCGATACAGAAGGTCGTTGTTCATCATGAGGCCAAGACTCCCTTCGCCCTTTTCCAGTCTTCCGGCGATCGCGTTAAGGTTTCTCGCGAGAGTCATGAGCTCCTGGTAGAGCGCCGGGTCCTGGACGAACCGGGCAGCCGTGCCCTTGCCGTGGCGCACGCTGTCCACCAGCGCTTCCCCTGAGGCAAGAAAGGCGGTGATGCGTGTGTAGAGCTGGGGGTCAGCCAACAGGCGGGCGGCAGTGCCCTCGCCCGAGCGGATGTAGGTGAGAATGGCGCTCGAGACCCTGACCAGCGCTTTCACGTCGACGTACATGCTGGGGTCATTCACCAAAAGTCCCAAGGTGCCTTTGCCAGTGTTGATCTTGGTGACAATGTCGTCGACCGTGGACAGTGACCTCTTCAGCAGGTTGAAAGCCGCCACGCCTTCGTCTATGAGCTTCTCCACGTCCAGGGGCTCGGCTGCGAGCAAGTAGTCGCCATCCTCCAAGCGCGGCTGGTCGAGGGAACCCATGGTGATCCCCACGTACTTGTCGCCCAACAGGCCCAAGGTGCCGATATGGGCGATCGAGTCCTTGCGGATGCGATCCTTGACTTTGGCGTCGATCTCTAACTCGATGACAATGCGGTTCTCGGTGAGATCCGGGGAGAACTTGACCGAGGTCACCGTACCCACTCGCACACCGGCCAGGCGCACCGGCGCGCCGGTCTGCAGCCCCTCGACGCGCGTCATGAGCACGCGCAGCCGGTAACGGTCCGCAAGGAATCCCTGCTGCCCCCCGACGGTCATGATCGCCACCACGATGATGAGCACGCCGATCAACACGGCAAGCCCCACGCGCACCTCGTGGCTGAAGAGAGATTCTTTGCTGCTTTTCATTTTGGCCCCGCCAGAAACGTCCGTACGAACTCGTTGTTGGAAGCTTTGACCTCCTCCTTGGTCCCCACGGCAACGATGACGCCCTCGTTGATGACCGCGACGCGATGCGCCACGCTGAACGCACTCTCCAACTCATGGGTGACCACAATGGAAGTGACCCCCAGCTCCTGCTGCGTCTTGCGGATGAGCCCATTGATGGTCGTCGCAGTGATCGGGTCAAGTCCAGTGGTCGGCTCATCGTAAAGCATGACGCGCGGCTCGGAAATCATCGCCCGCGCCAGGGCCACCCGCTTCCGCATCCCACCGGAGAGTTGCGACGGCATCAGTTCCTCTGTCCCTTCCATATCCACGAAGCGCAGACATTGCGCAACTCGGGCGGCAATTTCCTCTTCAGACAGACGCGTATGTTCACGCAGCCAGTAGGCGACATTCTCGCCCACGGTCAGCGAATCGAACAGGGCCGAACCCTGAAAGAGCATGCCGATTTGCTTGCGGATGGGAAGCAGCTCGCGCTCGCTAAGGTCGCTAATCTCGGTGCCGTCGAACCAGACCTCGCCGCTGTCCGGCCGGATGAGACCCAGCAGGATCTTGAGGAGGACGCTCTTGCCACACCCGGAGCGCCCGCGGATACCCGTCGTCTCGCCCGGTCTCCCCTGGAGCGACAGCCCTCGCCACACCCAGTTGTCGCCAAAGGACGTGTGGATGGCGCGGAATTCTATGGAAGCGCCCTTGGTTTGATTGGCCTGTGTCGCCATTCAGTGCACCACCGCTAAGAAGAGCTTGGTGAAGAGAAAGTCCACAGCGAAAATGAGCACCGAGGTGAGCACCACCGATCTGGTGGTCGCCTCGCCCACGCCGCGGGTACCGCCAGTGGCGGACATGCCCATGTAGCACCCCACGGTCGCCATGAGCATCCCGAACAAAATCGGTTTGATGATGCCCATCGTCAAGTCATCAAAGGTCAAGGCGCGCACCACGGTGACCCAGTAGAAGGAACCGCTAATGCCCAAGGCACTCACCGCAACCACCAGTCCCCCGAGGATGCCCACTGCATCGGCCATAGCCGTCAGGAGGGGCGTCATCACGGTGGCGGCCACCAGACGGGTGGTGACCAGCTTCTTCATGGGATCGGTGCCCAGCGCGCGCATGGCGTCGATCTGCTCGGTTACGGCCATGGAGCCTATCTCGGCGGCCATAGCCGACCCCACGCGGCCGGTGACGATGAGCGCGGTCAACACCGGTCCCAACTCGCGCACCAGGGAGACGCTCAGCAGCGTGCCCACGTACATCTTCGCCCCATAGATGGCCATTTCGTATCCAGATTGCAGCGCAAGCACAAGGCCAGTAAAAGTGGCTGTCAGAATCACGATGCCACTGGAGCGCACGCCAATCACGTCCATCTGCTCGATGATGGCCCGCCCGTAGAACGGTCGCCGCAAGAGACCTCCCCAGCCCTGGAGAAAGGTCTCAAACAGGCCGTGCAAGTGCACCAACAAAGACAAGACCGCGCGCAGCACAGGTACGTCCTCGTGGGGAAAGTTCTTGTCAGCGACTAACTGAACGCTCGCTTGAACGCTTCAAAATCCTTGATGACAACGCGGTGGCCTTCCCGCTGCAGATAGCCCATCTCCTCGAACTGTCCCATTGCCCGCGAAATGGTCTCCCGTGCCGTGCCCGCCATGTTCGCCAAGTCCTGCTGGATGGGCAGCTTCGGGATGATCATCTCCTGCCCGCGCGGTCGACCGGTCTTTTCCGCCACGTGCACAAGGGCCATGGCCACGCGCCCCATGGCGTCTTTGAGGCTGAGGGCGGAGATGTGCGAGTCGCTCCGCCGAATGCGCCCGGCCAACTCCCGCAGCAAAGCGATGGAAATCTGCGGGTAGTCCTCCAGCAAGCCCAGGAAGTCGCCGCGCCGCAACACCAGCAGCTCCGTCTCCACCAGCGCCGTGACGTTTGCGGAGCGCCCTCTGCCATCCAGCAAGGCCATCTCACCGAAAAAGTCCCCAGCGTTCAGGATGGAGAGGATCACCTCCCTGCCCTCATCGCTCACATGCGACACCTTCACGCTGCCGCGCTTGATGATGAACAGCGATTGCCCGCTCTCCTCTTCCACGAGGATCAACTGATTGGGGGCACAGGTCTTGTGCACGCAGAGCTGGGCGATGCGCTCCAGGTCCTCCTCGTTCAGACCCGAAAAGATAGGGATGCTTCGCAAGAGCCTGAGGTCCATGGTCACTCCCTAAGAATGGCTTCTCGGAGACCTCCCTTCCTCTGAGAGCAAGGCCCACATCCGAACACTGGGCCGTCCCTCCTTTGCATGAGCACCCCGTGCCGAAAGGCCACCACACGGGTTGCTCAGGTGGCTACCCGGCCGCAGGCCTGACAGATTATCCGCCAGGAAAGCTCCACCACGCGCTGCACCATGCGCTCGGCGGTGAAAAGTTCCTCCACCCGCCGACGCCCAGCCGCACCGAACGCCCGGCGCAGGCTCGGGTCACGCAGCAAGCGCAGCACCGCTATCTCCAGGGCCGCCACGTCCTGCGGCGGCACCAGCAGGCCGCTCTCGCCGTCCACGACGATATCCAGGACGCCGTCGCTGGCGGTGGAGACCACCGGCAGGCCTGCGGCCATCGCTTCAATCACCACCAGGCCAAAGGCCTCCGCGCGTGAGGGAAAGGCGAAGACGTCCATCGCTGAAAGCACCGCCGGGATGTCCTCGCGAAAGCCAGCGAACACCAACCGCGGCCCCAGGTTGAGCTCCTGCGCCAGCCGGAGAATCGGCTCAGCCCGGAACTCCTCGCCGCGCGTGGCACCACCGACCACCAGGAAAGCGCTTTGCGGCACCTGGCGGGCCACCTGCCCTGCCATGCGCAGGAACTCCAGGTGTCCCTTGCCTGGCTCCAATCTGCCGACCGTGCCCACGATCAGGGCGTCGTCGGCAAAACCTAACTCGCGGCGTACGCGTCTCCGCGTTTCCTGCGGCACCTGGAACCGGCTGAGGTCAAGCCCGTGGTACACCACCTCCACCTTCTCCGGCGGGAGTGGGTGCGTGGCGATCAAATTGTCGCGAATGACGCGCGAGATTGCCCACGCCTGCGCCAAATTGCGGTACAGCCAGCGGTGGGCTGGATCCCGCTTGGCGTGCATCGTCCCCACGTGCTTGATGAGCACCACCGGCACACGCCCGGCCATGCGCGCCGCAGGCACTACCGTCCACAAGTCCCGCGAAAAGTGGCAGTGGATGATCTCCACCCCGTGCCGCCGCAGCCAGCTGGCCAGACCGGCGATGGCGGCCGGATCCACATAGCCGCGAGGACGAAACGGCTGAGGGACAAACCCCTTGCCCACCACGTCTTCATGGAGCGGTGTCTGCGGCGCACAGGCAACCCACACCTGATGACCATGGCGACGCAGCAGCGAAGACAAAAAGCCGACATGCATCTCCATCCCTCCCCACGAGGGCGAAGAGCACACCTGAAGCACCCGCAATGGCCTGCCGGCAGCGCTATCCACGGTCCTTCCCACGCATGCGCAACTCGAGCTCATGCAGCATGTCGTAGACCTTGTGCATGACCATTTCGGCCTGGCGCTGCAGCGCCTCCTTGCGATCTGCCCCGGAAGGGAGCGGCGGCAAAGTAACCGGTTCCCCCACCATTACCCCGACCGGTACGGACCTGGGGAAGCGAGCTCTTGGCGGCAGAGCACGCCCCGTGCCGGAAACCGCCACCGGCACCACTGGACATCCGGCCAGGTGCGCCAGCAGAACAAAGCCGCTTCGCACCTTGGCCGGCTGCCTCTGCCCTGGCCGCAGACGCGTTCCCTCCGGCGCCATGAACAGCACCTCGCCAGAGCGCAGGAGGTCAAGCGCGTACCTGAAGGCACGATGATCGCTGGTCTCCCTGCGCACCGGAAACATATGCACCGCGCGCAGCCACCACTTGACCAGCGGGATGGAGAAGAGCGTATGCTTGGCCATGGTGTGAAACCGCCGGTTCACCACCATGCTCAACGCAACGACATCCATATGGCTCTGGTGGTTGATGATGCCGATATAGGCGCCTCTCTTGGGCGGTGGCACCCGGCCAAACACCCTGCCCCGAAAGTAGATGCGCGCTACGACACGCAGGAAAAACACGGAAATCCAGTAAATCATCCCCTCGTCCTTCAGCGACGGTTAGTCCTCCGGCCGCCGGAGGCCAGCCATGGGCATCTCCAGTGCAGTGGTCTATGGCCTGTCTGTGTCACCGGCCACACGGTACAATCCCTGCTCTTTGATGAACCGCTCCACGCTCGACGGCACCAAATAGCGAATGCTCTTGCCTGCGCACACTCGCTCGCGGATCTGCGAAGAGGAGATTTCAACCAGCGGGGCTCTGCTCAGCCTTGCCTTTGCCGCAAAGCGAGGAGGAGCCTCTGCCGGGTCATATCCGGGCCTTGGGACGACGACAACCTGGCATTCGGCGAAGATCCTTTCCGGTTCTCGCCAGGTATCCATCTCATGCAGGCTGTCGCTGCCAATAATCAGGAAGAGCTGGTCGCTGCCGAGCCCGTAGATCTCGCGCACCGCCAGCACCGTGTCAACCGTGTACGAGATCCCCCCGCGACGCATTTCCAGGTCGGAGACTTCGAAGTAGGGGCAGCCTGCCGTGGCCAGACGCACCATCGCCAGCCTCTGCCAAGCTGGAGAAAGCGAGCGGTGCACCTTGTGGGGAGGTGTGTCTGCAGGAACAAACAGAACGCGGTCCAGCTTCTCCTCTTCGCGCACCCAGTCGGCAAGAATGAGGTGCGCGAGGTGAATGGGGTCGAAGGTGCCTCCGAAGAGTCCTAATCTCATCTCGCAGGCTGATCCTGTGGTTGTGCTCGTCTCTACCCAGATGCTCCTACTGGCGCACCATCAGCTGCTGGCTATTCTTGCCGCAGCCTATTTTGGGCGTTGGCCAGGGTTACCGGACGACAGGCCCTCCTGCCCTAAACGCGAAGATAGCTCCTTGAGGCGCTTCTGCACGCGCCCGACTTGCGCCCCTTTGGGATACCGCTGCGCATAGCTGCTGAACGCCTCTTGGGCCTCCTGGTACCGACCCAGCTTCATCAGACATTCCCCCTTCCAGAACAGCGCCTTCTCCCCATACGGCGTGTCGTAGTAGGTTGCCAAGACGCTGTCGAAGTAGATGAGCGCAGAGTCGTAGTAGCCCATCTTGCGATAGAGGGTGCCGGTGTCGTACTCCTTCTTGGCGAGTTTGTTTCGGCACTGCTGGAGGTTGGCCTCAACTTCCTTCTTCAGTGGGCTGTCGGGGTAGTCCTCCAGGAACCGTTGGAAATGCTCCATGGCCTTGTGCGCGTTCTCCTGGTCCAGACCCGAGCTCGGCGAAAGCTTGAAGTGGCTCATGCCGATCTTGAACTCCGCGTCATCCACATACTGCGAATTTGGGTAGGATTTGAGCAGTCGTTCATATTCGCTGATGGCCAGCACGTACTCTTTGAGTTGATAGTGGCACTCGGCGAGGTAGAACTGGGCCTCGTCGGCAACGGCACTCCCTTGGAAGCTCAAGGTCAGCACCAGCAGCTGTTGCTTCGCGTCCAAGTAGTCGCCTTTGGCGAACATCTGTTTGGCCAAGGCCAGCCGCTCCTCCGCGGTGAGGTTAGGCCGGATCTTGCTCTTGCTACACGAACTTGCCAGAACCAGTGCTGCCACACACCACAAACACAGGACAGTTCGCACGAGTCGCATCCACACTCCAGGTTAGATTGTGTCTACTTGCTGCGATAGGCGTAGAAGAGATACGTCACCGTTCCCGTCACCAGTAAGACCAATGCCGGCTCTACCAACCAGGCCAAACCTCGCGCACGGGGGAGCGCCGCTTGGGTAAAGGGCAACCGGGGATCCTCCAGGCGAGCCACCTGGTGCACCGCCACGCTGTCACCAGCCTGGCGTTCGAGGTCGCCGCTCCATAGCACGCGGCCGTCGAGCGTACTGGCCACGAAGTGCGCCCGCAGAAACACCGTCCGACGAACCCGGCCGGCGCGGAATAGCCCGCTCTTGCTATGCTCGTATTTCACACCTGCGGCCAGCACCCTGTAGCCCAGGGCAGTAACGCCCTCGTTCGAGCTCTCCAGAGTTGCCGAGCTCGTGTCTGCCAGCAGATAGATGATGAGCTGTCTCTCCTGTCCCACGCGCACCAGCTCCTGTTCCAGCAGCCAGTCAGCAGCGTGCGCGGGAGGAAGACGCCGCACTACCAGCGGGGATGCATTTGTGCCCGCCAGAGCCTGCTTCGCCAACTCTGCCGCCAGCGCGCGCGTCATCTCCAAGTTCGAGCGCGCTTCTTGGCCCCCCGCTCTGCCTTGCGTCGCTACGAGGCCCGCCAGAAGTACCCCCATGCCGACGAGGGAACAAGACGCCCTCTTGTGATGCATGCCTATGATACTTGTGGCCTCCGGCAAAGTTCCTCATAGCCGCAACAGGGCCGAAAGCAGATGCCAGCGATCTGGTCCAGTGCCCGTTTCGCGGTAAACGAGCGCATAGTTCACGGCGAAGGTTGCATGGGCAAACTGTCGCTCTGGCGCCACAAACACATTAAAGTCCACAAGGCCAAGGCCGGCGGAGTAGGCGAATCTCTTGCTGTCCTTTTCTCGGTACATGCCACCCCGCAGGGCAAAATGCCTAAGCACCACCTGTTCGGCCCCTAAGTGAAGTTCCCGCGTCAATGGATCCCCTTCTTCGCCAATGTTGCGCAAGTCCGCGCTCAGCAACGTTCCGGCAAAAGGCCTCCAGCACAGCCCCAAGTTGAGCGACTCGTCGCGGATACGATCTAAGGTCTCGCGCGCATGAGCGAAGGAATCAGGGAGCTCCACGTAGACCAGCCCCACGCTTACCCGTGGGTCGGGCTGCACCAGGACACCGTATGAAAAGCCGGCCTGCCACAGGCGTTTTCCTCCCGTATGCAACTGCCACAGGTCGATTCCCGCGCCCAACGCCACTTGCGGAGCTAAGCGCACGCGTGCAGCCAGCGAGTTCTCGAACGCCTTGAAATAGTCGCGCATCTGAAAGGCTTCCGGCCCGTGCTCGCGGGGCCCGAAGCCGGGTGTCTCTTCGCCCCAACTTAGGAGCACCTCCAGAGCAGAAATCGTCACCGCCACCCCTTTGAGGAGGGTAGCAGCCGCCGCTGCAGGAGCAACGTCCGCGCTCCCAGAGGCATCGTCCAGGTCTTGCCTGCGGCTTAAGCCCACTACTGGCCCTAGCGGGTTGAGAAAGAAGGTCACCCGGAAGCTCTTCGGCGCCGCGTACAGCTCCACCGCGGCGGGGTTCATGGCCAGCGCCCCCAGGTCGTCACGCACCGCCGCGCTCGCCCCTCCCATTGCCAGGGTACGGCACTTTAGCGTGCTGATGGTGACGAAGTGGTCCTGTTGCGCACCGAGCTTCGCGGAGGCCATCCCAACCAGGGCAATCGCGATCGCCAGCCGTGCCCATGTTCCTCGCCAAGCCGTCACGACGCCACCTCTTCGCTGCCCACAGACGTCAACGCTGCTGAGGCTACCTCCTGGCGCTTGCCCAGGACGCCACGCACCAAAGGGCTGACGGCCACGCTAGCAGCGCCGATTGCCGAGACCACCACCGTGAAGATGTTCCCATGCCGAGAATAGAAAGTCTCTTGCTCTCGCAACGGCACAGACCCAGCGACAACCGCTTCCGTGAAAATGTCCGTGGCGCTGCAAATCCGCCCGTAGGGGTCAATAAACGCGGAGATGCCGGTATTGGCGCACCGGGCAATGGCGATGCGGTTCTCAATTGCCCGGAACACCGCAATGCGGGCGTGCTGGTACATACCGCCACAAAGCCAGCGCGGCAAGCTTGGACGCCCAAACCACGCGTCGTTCGTGATAACCACCAACAACTCGGCCCCGCCAACCACAAAGCGGCGCACCAGATCAGGAAAGGCCGACTCGTAGCAGATCGGAACGGAGAACTTCACCTCGCTCTTGCCCTCAAGCGATGCACGACCTGCTACCGGCATGACGAAAACCACGGGCTCGCGCCCCCGCGACCAGTTGCCTTCCCCCAGCTCCAAAGCGTCAAGCAGTTTCTTTACCAGCGAAAAGGGGAAGGCATCTTCGTACGGGACCCGCTCACCAAAGGGGACTAACTGCATCTTGGCGTAGCGTTGTATCTCCTCCCTTTGAGGCAAAAAAAGAAAGGCTGAATTGTAGGTAGAAAAGCCGGCAGCCAGATCGTACACATAGTCCGGTGTCCCCGTCAGCAGAGGAACCTGCAGCGAGTCGACCAGCCGGCGCACCCGCTGCAAATCCTCGGGTTCGTGCCTCAGGTAACAGGGCGTGGCCGTCTCCGGCCAGATGATGACATCTGGGCTGTCCACCATCGCCTGCGCACTCAGGCGCTCATAGGTCGCGAAGTTCATCTCCTTGAGCTCGCGATTCCACTTGAGCATCGGGTCGATGTTGCCCTGCACCAGCACCACGCGCAGCGAACGCTCAGGTGCTCTCTCCTTGGACAACACACGATTGCCGTACCACCACGGAAGGAGGAACAGCAGGACAACGGCCGCCGCATAAGCTACCACCGCCTTGACATTGTGCCGGCTGAGAATCAGGCGGTACAGCAGCACGTTTATCAACACAACCCAAAAAGACACTCCGTAGACGCTGGTGACACTGGCAAATTGGATGAGCTTCAGGTAATGAGTCTGGGTGTAGGCAACGAGGGTCCAAGGGAAGCCTATTTCACCCAGGGAGCGCAGGAACTCAACGCCCGTCCACAAGAAGGGGATCGTGACAAAAGCGACCTCGCCAAGCTGGCGATGGACGAGATTGTGGAGTAGGGCGTAGATGCACAGGTACAGAGGCAGCACCAAGATCGCGGCGATCCCGCCTGGCAGCGTCACCCAGTTGATCCAGTAGAGGGTGCCGATACTGATGATGAGCCCGCACAGGTAGCTCCAGCGGAAGGTCTCGGCGACGTTCTTTCCCCTGAGCAAGAAAAAGAACGGGATGAGCGCGACATAGGCGAGAAAACCCCACTGGAAAGGGGGAAAGGCCAATGTCAGGCCAAGCCCGGTAAGGAGGCAGAGAATCAGGCTCATCCTCATAGGAAATCTATCCGTCGCGTTAGGTAGTCTTTGGAAATGCCCGCATGTCACTAAGCAAGCCCGACCTGTTTCAGCGTTTCAGCTTTCACCACCTCGATGGCTCCGCGTCAACGCTTTCCGCTGTCCAGATAGCCTTGCAGGAGCAATACCGCAGCCACTTGGTCCACCTTCGCTCGGTTCCGACTTGGGGAGCCACCCATCTCGTGCATTGCCCTCTCGGCAGCGACACTGGTGAGCCGCTCGTCCCAAGGAACTATCGGCACGGAGACAAGGGTGGCAAGTTTCTGGATGAATTTTTCTACCTGCTTGGTGGCCTCTGTCTTTCCGCCGTGCATGCCGAATGGCAAGCCGACGACAACGGTTTTGGCGCCGTACTTGCGCACCAAGTCAGCGACGAGGCTGGCGGCGTGAACGAGGCCGCGAGGGCTGAGCGTCGGCAACCCCTGGGCGATCTGCCCAGTAGGGTCGCTCACTGCTACGCCTATGCGGCGTGTGCCATAATCGATGGCCAAAATGCGGATTTCTTCGCTCACCGTGGGAGCCGCCAGCTCACCGAAAAGTCACTTGGTGGCCTTCGCTTCGGCCATGAGCTCCGACAAGGGTCTCTTCAACTCTTCTTTGAGCAGCTTGCCTGCCTTAAAGTGGGTCTTGCGGCGGGCTGGCACATAGATGATGTCGCCGGTCTTGGGGTTACGCGCCTTCGGCTTCGGCTTGGTAGTCTTCACCTCAAACACGCCAAAATCGCGGATCTCGATGCGCACCTCTGGATCCGCCTCGCGCATGAACTCGCGGAGCGCCGTGAACACACCGTCAACCACCTTCTCGGTCAGGTAGATCTTCTCACCCACGATCTTGGCCGTTCGCTTTGCCACATCCTTCTTGGTGATGGTCCTCTTCATCTACAGGTCTCCTTGTTGGTGAACTCTACTACTACTTCGACCACGCGCCTTGTGAGATTGGTGTCGGCCATCTCAGTTGCCCGCATCCACCTTCTGCGGCGAGGAGGGTTCCATGCGGCTGACGCTCAGCACCCCTGGCACCTTGCTGATGCGGCTGATGATGCGGTTCAGATGGTGGAGATTGCGTACCTGGACGATGATGAACCCGTTGGCCAACGCGTCCTCCTTTTTCATGTTCACACTCACAATTTCGGTGTCGGAATCGGTGATGGCCTTGGAGACATCGGCCAGCAGACCCTTGCGGTCCTCGCTGAGCACGTACAGGCTGACCAAGAACATCTTGTCCCGGTCTACGTCCCATTCGACCTGCACATGCCGTTCTGGCTCCTCCATGAGCTTGACCACGTTGTTGCAGTCGGTGCGATGAATAACGATTCCCCTCCCCTTGGTGACAAAGCCCCAGATATGGTCGCCAGGCACCGGTTGGCAGCATTTGGCAAATTCGACGAGCACGTTGTCCACCCCTTGCACCCGCACGCCCTTTGCCGAGCCGCGCGCCCGCTGCAGGAACCTCTGCAAGAGCGACTTGTCCTCTTGCTCCTCCGGCTTGGCTTCAGCGGGGAGCAGCTTGCGCAGGATCCTTTCCACCTGAATCTCGCCGCGTCCGATGGCCGCATAGAGCTTCTGTTCGGTAGAAAAGCCGAAGCTCTGCGCCAAGCCCGGCAGGTCGAGCTGTTCGCGGCTGAGGTGGTGCTTGCTCAGCGCCTCGCGCAGCAAGTCCTCGCCGATGCGCACGCTGCTCTCGAAAAGCGACTCCCTCACCCAGCGCTTGATGCGCTGGCGCGCTTTGGTGGTGCGCACAAACTTAATCCAATCGGGATTGGGCCGCTGCGTGGGGGAGGTGATAATCTCCACCGTATCGCCACTGCGCAACTGGTAGTCCAGAGGCACGATCTTGCCGTTAACCTTGGCGGCGATGCAGTGCAGCCCGATGTCCGTGTGCACGTCGAAGGCGAAATCCACCGGTGTGGAGCCGGCAGGCAGTTTGTGCAAGTCCCCCTTGGGCGTAAAGACAAACACCTCATCGCGGTAAAGGTCGATCTGCAAGTTCTCGAGGAACTCTGCCGGCTCATGCGCCTCCCCCTCCCAGTCCAAAAACTGGCGCAGGAACGTCAGGTACTTGTCAAGCTCGTCCTCCTTGGCCTTGCCCTCTTTGTACTTCCAGTGCGCAGCGATCCCCTCCTCGGCAACACGGTGCATCTCGTGCGTGCGAATCTGAATCTCTACCATGCGCCCATCCGGGCCGACGACCGTGGTGTGCAGCGACTGGTAGCGGTTGCTCTTCGGGGTGGCGATATAGTCCTTGAAGCGCTCGTGCACCGGCGTGAACACGTGGTGCACAATGCCTAACGCCGCGTAGCACTCCTCTACCTTGTCCACGATGATGCGGATGGCGAAGAGGTCGTAGATCTGCTCGAATGGCACTCCCCGCCTGTGGATCTTGTTGTAGATGCTGTAAAAGTGTTTGGGCCGGCCGGTGATGGTCGCGCAGATGTTGGCATCCTTGAGCGCCTTGCGGATGGGGCGCACCACCCTCTGGATATACCGCTCCCTTTCGGCCCGTCCCTCACGAATGAGCCTACTCAGCTCTTCATAGGCCGGCGGGTCAAGGTACTTAAGTGCCAGGTCTTCGAGCTCCCAGCGGATCTTGGCTAAGCCCAAGCGGTGCGCCAATGGAGCGTAGATGTCGCGCGTCTCGCGGGCCACGCGCTCTTGAGTCCTTTCCGGCAGATACTGCAAGGTGCGCATGTTGTGCAAGCGGTCAGCAAACTTGATCAAGATGACCCTCACGTCCTTGATCATCGAGAAGATCATTTTGCGAAAATCTTCCGCTTGCCTTTCCTCAAAAGTGTCGAAGCCCAAGCCGCTGAGCTTGGTCACCCCGTCCACCAGGCCCGCGATGGTGGGCCCGAACTCCTGCGCAACTTCCTCCAGCGTCGTGCCCGTATCCTCGGCCACGTCGTGGAGAAAGCCGGCGGCGATACTATCCGGGTCAAGTCTCAGGTCGGCCAGGATCTCCGCCACCGCCAAAGCGTGCTCAAAGTACGGCCGGCCAGATTTGCGCAGCTGGTCCTTGTGCGCCTGGTAGCTGAATTGCGCCGCCCGCTCGATGAGCGCCGTGTCCGCCTTGGGGTTATAGCGGCGCACCCGCCGAATGAGCGCATCGCATGCTTTTCGGTACTTCTCTTCCACGACGGGCTGAACCTCTGCCAACAGGGCGCTTGTCAAAATGCCCCAACCTCCGGTGGCATCAAACCGACCTCGGCAGCGGGATTAGCAAACATCACGTATTCCTTCACGAAGGTGAGATGCACAGTCCCCGTGGGACCGCTCCGCTGTTTGCCGATGATGACCTCCGCTGTTCCTTCCTGCTCCCCTCCGCCGTACACCTCCGGGCGATAAATGAAGAGCACCACATCTGCATCCTGTTCGATGGCGCCCGACTCCCGCAGGTCCGAGAGAATGGGCCGGCGATCGCCGCCGCGCGTTTCCACCGCCCGCGACAACTGCGACAGGGCCACGACCGGGATATCCAGTTCCTTAGCCAATGCTTTCAGCGACTGGGTGATCATGGAGATTTCTTGCTGGCGGCTCTCGGCCTGGCCCGGGCCGCGGACCAATTGCAGATAGTCCACGATGAGCAAAGCCAGGCCGTGCTCAGCCTTGAGGCGCCGGGCCTTGGCACGGATCTCCAGCACGTTAATGGCCGGCGTATCATCGATGAAGATTGGCGCCTCTGCCAGATGCCCCACGGCCAGGCTGAGGCGGGGCCAGTCCTCCTCGGCCAGGCGCCCGGTGCGCACAAGGTGCTGGTCCACGCGCGCGGCCGTGCACAACATGCGCAGGGCTAGTTGGTGTGCGGCCATCTCCAGGCTGAAAATGCCCACCGGCAAGCCCTCATTGAGGGCGGCATGGTAAGCAATGTTCAGCGCAAAGGCAGTCTTGCCCATGGAAGGCCTGCCTGCGATGACGATCAGCTCTGAGTTTTGCAGACCTGCGGTCAACTCGTCCAGGCGCGTGAAACCGGTGGCAATGCCGGTGACGCCCCCTCTGCGCTGGTGGAACTGGTCGATGACCTCGAAGGTCTGATGCATGATTGGGTTGATGCTGACGAAACCGCGGCGCAGACGCCGGTCGGCAAGGCGAAATATCTTTTGCTCCGCCCTGTCGATGAGGTGGTAGGCTTCTTCCTCGCCCTCGTATGCCTCCACGCTGATCTCGTTGGCCACCTCGATGAGCTTACGACGTAGCGCCTTCTCCAGGACGATCTTGGCGTGGTACTCGACATTGGCGGCCGAGGGGATGCGTTCCACCAGCTCCGTAAGGTAGTAGGAGCCCCCGACCTCCTCTAACTCCTTGCGTCGCTCCAGCTCATTGCTCAGGGTAACAATGTCCACGGGCTCGTTGCGCTCGTGCAGGGCCAGCGCAGCGCTGAAAATCTTCCGATGGGCCGGTTTGTGGAAGGATTGCTCATCCAGCATCTCGATGGCCTTCAGCACCGCCTCTTCCTGCAAAAGCATGGCCCCGAGCACTGCCATCTCTGCCTCAAGAGACTGCGGCGGCACACGGTCCACATTGCCTAACGGAGGCGGAGGGGGAGCTACTCTTCGTTCACGAGCCATAAGCCATTACCTTGCCAAATGCACGGGCATCATCGGGTTGCTGCATACTTTTCATCGTAGAGCCTCCGCAGGAGCCGCAAGTCCTGCCGCGTCGGTTCCTCAAACTGCGGATAGCGGAGAATCGCCGCCGGATGGTAGGTGACGATGAGCCGCGCGCCAGCACAGCCATGCGCCACGCCGCGCAACTTGTTCAGCGCTGCGGTGGTGTTGAGCAAGGTGTGCGCAGCTATGCGTCCCAGCGCCACGATGAAATCCGGCTTGATAAGTTCGATCTGCCGCTGCAAGTAGGGCAGACACAGCGCAATCTCGGTCGGGAGAGGGTCACGATTGTTTGGCGGCCGACACTTGAGAATGTTGGCAATGTAGACCTCTTCCCGCTCGAATCCAGCCTCTTTGAGTAGGCGGTTGAGCAGTTGGCCCGCGCGGCCGACGAATGGCTCGCCCAACCGATCTTCATCTGCGCCCGGTGCCTCGCCTACCAGCATCACCCTGGCGTGGGGATTGCCCACGCCAAAGACAAAATGCGTCCTGCTGTGGCCCAGGGAGCACTTTACACAACCCCGGATTTCCTCGGCGTACGCCTGAAGCGGGTCAGGGGCCGCCTTGCCCCTCCCAGACGCGGGCAACACAACCTCCGCGCCGTACAGCTCGGCGTGTTGCCGCAAGAAGCGCCTCACCAACTCCAGCTCGCTGTCCCCAGGATGCGCCATGGTCTCCGTATGCACCTTCCTTAGGCTTGCCCAGTTGGGCGAGCGGCCAGCAGCTCTGCCACCTGCAGCAGAATGAGGCGAGCCACCTCCCGCTTGCTCATCAGCGGCAGCTTCTGCACAGTGCCATCTCTCTTGATCAGCGTGACCTTGTTCGTGTCTGTGCCGAAACCCGCTCCCGGCTCGGTGGGGTTGTTCAGCACAATCATGTCCAGGTTCTTGGCGGTCAACTTGGCCTTGGCGTTGTCGATCTCGTTCTCAGTTTCCACGGCAAAACCCACTAACACGCGGCGGCCTTTGTGTCTACCTGCCGTGGCCAGGATATCCTCTGTGCGCTCCAGCTCCAAGGCGACGTGCTCCAGGCCCTTCTTGAGCTTGTGCGGGCTGACATGCTTAGGGCGAAAGTCGGCCACAGCCGCGGCCATGATGAGGGCGTCCACGTCCAGCAGCGCGGAGCGCACTGCTTCGGCCATTTCCGCCGAGGTACGCACGCGCTGGCAGTTTACGCCCGCAAAAGCTCGCTCGGCGCTCGGCCCGGTGACGAGCTGCACCTCTGCACCCATGAGCGCAGCCACTTCTGCCAGGGCAAAACCCATCTTGCCTGAGGAGCGGTTGGTGACAAAGCGGACCGGGTCAATGTCTTCCTCGGTGCGTCCGGCCGTGACCAACACCCGTTTCCCCGCCAGCTCCTTTGAGCCGAGGAGCACCGCCTTCAAGGCATCGACGATGCGCTCCTTTTCCGCCAGGCGCCCCCATCCCTCCTCGCCACAGGCCAGCTCACCAGCTTCGGCGTCCACGAAAATGTAGCCCAGGCGCTTCAGTTGAGCCACATTCTCGCGGAAGACCGGCTTGGCGTACATCTCCTTGTTCATCGCTGGGCAAAAGATGACCGGCACAGTCGTGGCGGCGATGAGCGTGGTCAACAGGTCGTCGGCGATACCAGCGGCTACTTTGGCTACGCAGTTGGCGGTGGCAGGAGCCACCACCACCGCGTGCGGCCAGCGGGCAATCTCGATGTGCACCGTCCCGCCTTTGCCGACGCCAGGAAAGAGTTCGGTGAGCACAGGATTCTGGCTCAATGTCTCAAAGGTCAACGGGGTAACAAACTGCCCCGCAGCCTTGGTCATAACCACTCTCACCTCGGCGCCTTCTGCCTTGAGGGCCCGCACGAGCTCACAGCTCTTGTACGCAGCTATGCCGCCGGTCACGCCGAGGACGATTCTCTTGCCCTGAAAAAGCATGTCCTGCCTACTCTTCTCCCTTTGCCGAAGCGGACTCCTCCGCAGGGGAAGCATCCTCGCGCTCCACGTAGGTGTAGCGCAGCTTCCCCTCCAAGAACTCCTGAAGGGCCTGGCTGGTCGGTTTCGGCAAACGCATATATGGCTTGTGGATCGGTTCGCGGGGCTGGTCATCGTCAAGTGGTTCATCCTTGATCTCGGCCAGGGCCTCCCGCATCTCCATCTCGACTAATTGCTTCTGCTCGTCATTGATTTGCCTCGCCCGTTTGGCGATGACGACAACTGCTTCGTACACGCTCTCTGCATGCTTTTCAATCTCTTCCAACGAGATGTTGTACAGCATCAGTCCTCAACCCTCCTTGACATCGCGTTAGCTTCTGGCAGTCTGCCGTGCCGGTGCACGTCTGGCTGCGGCAATGAGCTTTGCCACCCTTTCCACCGTTCGGTCAAGCTCTCTATTGACGACCACGTGGTCATAGGTTCGTGCCGCGGACATCTCCATAGCCACTCGCTGCAATCGCTTGGCGATTTCCTCGGCGCCCTCGGTACTTCGTTTCATCAACCTTTCCCGCAGGACGCGCATGGAAGGTGGTTTGATGAACACGAGCAGCGAGCAATCCGGGTAAAGCCTGCGCACCGCCTGTCCCCCTTGTACGTCGATGGCCATGAGCACCACCTTGCCCTGGCGCAGCGGTCCTTCGATGGAAGAACGCGGCGTGCCGTACCAGTATCCGTGCACTTCCGCCCACTCCACCAATTCCCCACCATCGCGCATGCGCACGAACTGCTCTGGGCGGACGAAGTAATAGTCAACTCCTTCGCGCTCGCCTGGCCGAGGAGGCCTTGTAGTGGCAGTGACCGAGTACACGAAAGTGCTCGGGTCACGGCGCAGCAGTCCTTGCACCACTGCCGTCTTGCCGCCACCCGAGGGGGAGGAGATCACCACCAACATCCCCCGAGGTTCAGGCGAGGCCTGCTTCATCGCCCTGTTGCTCCAGCACCGGAAGCGGTTGTGCCAGGCGCTGCAGGATGGTTCGTGCCAGGTTTGCCGACAGCACGACCTGGTTGCTAGACATGACCAGCACCGAGCGCGTCCGCTTGCCAGCAGTGGCGTCCACCAAGCGCCCTTCCTGGCGTGCTTCGCGGATCATCTGGCGAATCGGCTTCGAGGCGGCTGCCACCACTGCCACAATCTTGTCGGCCGCCACATAGTTGCCGTGGCCAATGCCCACCATGACCATCGCAGGAGCTCTCCTCACTCGATATTCTGAACCTGCTCGCGCATCTTCTCCACCTCGTCCTTGAGCTGCACCACCAGGTGGGAAATGTCAGCGTCGGCGGCCTTTGCACCGATGGTATTGGCCTCGCGCTGCATTTCCTGGAGCAAAAAGTTGAGGCGGCGGCCCGAGGGTTCCTCCCCGTCCATCGACGCCAAAAAGAGCTTGTTGTGGCTGTGAAAACGGACACACTCCTCGGTCACATCCATGCGATCGGCCAGGATGGCCACTTCTTGGGCCAGCCGCGCCTCGTCCACCGGCACCTCAGCAAGGAGCGCTTGCACGCGCGCCCGCAGGCGGCGCATCGTCTCCGCAGCGCGTTGCTGCGAGAGCGTCTCTATCTGGTTCACCCTATCTTCCAGAAGAGCGATCCGCTTCTCCAAGTCTCTGCGCAACTCTGCGCCCTCCTGGAGGCGCATCTGCACCATCTGCTGCAGGGCATCGGCAAGGGCGCGTTCCACCACTGCCCAGGCAGCCTCAGCGTACTCCTGATCGCCTTCCGGGCTGAAAAGGTCAGGCAACCCCACGAAGTGGTCGAGCCGCACCTGGTCCTGAAGAGCAAGTTCCTCGTTCAGGCGCTGCAGCAGTTCCTTGTAGGCGCGCGCCATCTCCAGATCGACCTTAAGGCCAAAGTAGGAGCTGTTCTCCATCTTGACGCTGATCGAGACATTCACCCGCCCGCGCGCCACCTGTCTCCGCACAATCTCCTTCACCTGCTGGTCGCGCCCCGAAAGGAACCGCGGCAGGTGAACGGATACCTCCAAGAAGCGGTTGTTGAATGATCTGACCTCAGCACTGGCTTCAATGCCGTTGTCGCGGCAAGTACCAGCGCCAAAGCCGGTCATGCTTGCGATCATCGCTCTCCTTGTGCCGCCAGACTGCGCCCTCTGCTCCCGCTGACCATCTCGGAAATCCAGACCGCGTGGCAGAAGTGATTATAGCAATTTTTCCGCTCTTTGTCAACCAGAATCTTGTTTAGTTGCCAATGTTTTCAAGAAATTAAGCATATCCCTTTCACCCCTCCCGGCTGTGTGGGCTCCATTGGGGCATCCCCCTGAGCAACCGCTTGCCC
>JACIZP010000017.1 GCA_014359355.1 Calditrichota bacterium
AAGGCTGAAACCCCATTCAGCGAAGAAGCCGTCGTAGAGCTCAATTTCCAGCATGAGGAGCGAGGCGAGCGCGAACCCGGCCCAGTCGGCTTGACTTTCCGACAAACCCACCCATCTGGCCGTGACGGCACCGTACCGCGAGAGCAGGCTGGCACTGTAGAAGTGGCCGCATTTATCCACATGGTGCCAGAGGCTGTCGTCAAAGCCGAGGTCGTAGGAGCCACTGGTGCGCCGCCAACCACGGTAGAGGTGAAAGCGAGTGCGCGGGTGGTCCCACCACACTTTGTGGAAATAGGCGTAGGCGGCAGTGTTGGCAGCAGCCAGTCCGGCAGTGGCCACCACAACCCTTTGCACCCTGACGTGCCCTACGCGTGGCTCGCCAGCGCCCGTGGTGGGCGAAAGGCGAGCGGTGCTGTCGCCGCGAAGAATGGGCGGGCTCTTTGCCAAAAGTGGGCAGGGACCACCCCCGAGGGCAGCCTCGAGGCCCGAGACCTGCAGTTCGCCTCGTGGCGCGCTCGCGGCAGCCTGCGCCCGCGCCTGTCCTGCCTTCGCCACCAGGACAGGCCCCAGGAGCAGCAGAAGCGCAAGAACGCGGAGCACGCGAGTGGGGTGCCCGGTGTCTTCCCGTTCACCTATGGGCGCAGTTGGCACCAAATGTTTCCCGACACCCGCACTAACCGTTGGCCCGTACGCGCCCAGGATGCGGCATGCGGCAGCGCGCTGACAGCCACTGCGGTCCCTTAAGGCCGAACGCATGACAGCAGAAGAGCCCCGTTTGCTCACTCTGTGCTCCTTGAAAAAAACGTCGGCTGCGGGGCGGCACAGCCGACGTTGTCCCACCTTGCCTCTTCCCCGATCTCCTCGGGCAAAGAGGGGTTTGGCCTACTTCCTTCGCGCTCGAGGGGTCCGCGCCTTAGGCGCTGCCTTCTTCGCCTCAGGTCGGCGCGCTGCGCGACGACGAGCCGCTGGCGCTGGAGCAGGCTCCTCCTTCTTCTCCGCAGCGGCAGGCGCGGTTGCAGGGGCCTCCTCCTTCTTCGCCTCCTCTTTTTTCACTTCTTCCGGCTCTTCCTCCTCCTTGTCCTTGCGCTCCAGGAGGTTCTCCTGATCCTTGATCTTCTTGATAATGACGTACAGGAGGGTGTTGCCGATCTGCAGCACCGCCATCCCATAGGAGACCACCCACCAGGCCACCGCGAGCATGGTCAGAGCAAAGAGATAGGCCGAGATAGTGAGGGTCGCCGAGAGCCCCTTGATCGGGTAGAACTCGCGTGCGAAATAGACGTATGGCGACAGCTTCCAATAGAGCGCCCGCGCCCAGTCCTGGGAGACGAACAACCACTTTTGCAGCAGGTACTGGCCGTGGCTTGCTAAGTTGATGAACTTGTCCCCGAATGACCAGGACACCGAGAAGATGGCGCACATCAGCAGGAAAGCCTGCTTCACGGCAAAGGCAAAAAGGCCCATGCAGACGACAGTGATGACGCCGATGAGCGCTTCGTAGACCACAAAGCGCCATGGCTGACTCCACACCACCGAGAAGCTCTGGAAGACCGCCTCAAAGGCGTCCTCGTCGGTGGTGGCAATGATCGCTGGCACAATGATGATCGAGACGGCCAGCACCACCAGCAGGAAGAAGAGCAGCAGGGCAGAGAACATCCAGATGAAGGTGAAGAGCGAGGCCCCGAGTTCGCCAACGTAGGGGATGACGCGCGCGAGGAGGCCGATGATCAAGCCACCCACGACAAAGCAGCCAGCCATCACCGCAATGGCCACCGGCGTAGAGAGGACCGAGCTGGCCTTGCGCAGGGCGAAGGCGAACGCCTCCCGCCAGGTGTAGAAGTTGTTGCCCTTGAGCAACATGTAGGAGGCCCGTGCGATCGCGGTGCTGGTGAGCAGGTAGGCGGCCAGCAAGATGGCCACGCCGATGGCGAAGATAATCCAGGCGTACCAGCGAGCTCCTCCTGCCCCGAACAGGCACGGCAACAGACCGCTCTCGTTCCACGCCTCGCCAAGTCCCTTGCCGTTGGCAAGCAGGCTCAAGTAAGTGAAGATGAGGTAACCAATGTAGCCGATGCCATAGCCAACGAAGGCGATCCACATACGCTGCATGCTGAAGCCAAGCCGCGCGGAACGAAACAGGTCGCGAAAGTCGAATCGTAGTTGCACCATCGCTACCCTCCTTATCCCGTTTGTTCGCTACCGAACAGCCTCAGACCAGCGGAAACCTTCAAAGTTTAACAAAAAAAGCGCTCTTTGTCAAGGGAAAAACCTGCCGCCTCAGGCGGCCGGAGCGGTTGACCCCTTGGTGATGCGCACGCGCTTGATGCGCCGTTTGACCACGCGCTCGATGACAAACACCGTATCGCCTTCGCGCACCTCCTCCTTCTGTTG
>JACIZP010000018.1 GCA_014359355.1 Calditrichota bacterium
GATCGCCTTGCCGTAAACCAGCGAGTAAAGTACGCCGCCCCTGTTCTGGCGCACACCGCAAACACCCGTCTTTCCCTCGCCGATGATGCACTGGTGCGGGCACAACTCGCAGCGCACTTTGCCCCCCTCGAGCTTGGCGTAGAACAGCGCCTCTTTCATGCCTCCTCCACGCCATGATTCCTGCGGCTGAATAAACAACCGCAGTAGTTTTGCCGATAGAGTCCCAGCGCCTTACTCAGTTCGATGCTGCGCTTGAAGCCATCTTGCTTCTTGAAGTTCGCGGCTAAGAATTCAAGACCGTATTGTGCGGCCAACTCCTGCCCTAAGGCAAAAATGGTGCGCGCATCCTTGTGCGGGCTGACGGTCAGAGTGGTGGTAAAGACCGAAACACCCAATTCCGTCGCCTGGCGCGCAGTCGCTTCCAGCCGCATGCGGAAACAGACATGGCACCGGCGGCCCCTCTCCGGTTCGCCTTCCAGTCCTCTTACCGTCGCAAACCAGAGCTCATCTTCGTAGGGGCCGGCAATGAGCGGCACCTGCATCGCCTCCGCCACTTTCTGCATCTCGGCTAGGCGTAGCTCATACTCTGCGCGCGGATGGATGTTCGGATTGTAGAAGAAAACCGTCACCTCCCAGTCTGGAGAGAGTCGTTCTATGGCCACGGTGGCGTCCGGCGCGCAGCAGGCAAGCAGGAGAATCGGTGGGCGGTTCTGCGTCACGCTACCTCTCCCCCAGGGCGAAAATGCGTTGCATGAGGAACTCGGCAGCCTCTGGCAAGCGGTCTGCCGGAAACGGCAAAACGAACGGGCGCCCCACCGTCAGCGTGACCCGATGTCGCTGCAGACGGCTGTCCCAGCGCGGCAACACTTCGAATGAGCCACGGATGCGTACCGGCACGATGGGCACGCCGGCGCGCAGCAAAAGGCGCACTGTTCCTACCTTTGCTGGCAAAGGACGACCGTCCCAGGTGCGCTCCCCTTCCACGAAGATCCCCACGGGCTCTCCGACCGCCAAGACCCGGAGCGCATTGCGCACCACGGAAGGATCGACCTCATGACGACGCACCGGGATCACCCGCAGCTGGCGCATCAGCCAGCAGAGTGCCCTGTTCTTGAACTCCGAGTTTTTCGCCAGGTAAGCCACTTTGCGTGGCAATAGCGTGAGCGTGAAAAAGGAGTCCAAGTAGCCTTCGTGGTTGATCACCAGGATGAAAGGACCACTCCGCGGCACATTCTGGCGACCCTCCACCCGCACGCCGAACAAGGCCCGCAGAAGGAGGCCGAAGGTCATTTTCAGGGAAGAGTAGAGGAGCCGTGTGCCAAGCGATTCCCGCGGTGGTTGCTTTCCCGCCTGCCAGCGCACCAGATGCCGCCCTTCCGCGCGGCCCGGCCAGCGGAAAGTGACATGAGGCTGAAACTCCACGATCTCCGCCATCCCGCGGCGCTGCCAAAAGGCCCGGAGCACCTCACGGCAGAGGCGTTCATACTTCAGCGGGCTCTCGTGGAGAAAGCGAATGTGGAAGCAACGCTGCCCCCGCGCCTTGAGCACGAAATAGTGCGCGTCCGTGGTCACGCAGGTCACGTCTTGCCAGGGAATAGTCCACTCTTGCCGTTTGCCTAAGAAGTGAAAAGCCTCGTCGGTGAGCTTGACCTGCCCTTCGTCCACTGGCGCCATCCGTTCCAACTCAGCCTCGATCCCGGCGTAGGCGTGGTATCGCCCTGCTGGACGCGCCTGACTGAGCACGCCGAGGCCTGCGTCTTGCGACTCGGCGCCCAGCCAACCAGTCTCTGGCAGTTCCTGCAGAGCTGTTACCTGGTCAAACCAGAAGGCGCAGTCTCGGAAGCGTCCGTTCAGGCCCAGTAGGCGGCCTCTCCGTTTCACTTCTGCGCCGCACTGCCTGCAGACCGTCCTGCGTCCTGCCTTGGCAATGGCATCCGGAGTCTTGCACAACGGGCATATGTACAACAGATCACCGATCATCGCGGCCCTTTTGCTGCGATTAGTGCCTGAGCACCGAGCGGCAGTCGGCTCCGCAGCCAGCAAGGAGCTGCGTGCAATTTTTCCAACCCAAAGCCCTGGCAGAGCACCAACAGCCGCCAGGCACGCTTTGCTCTTGAAAACTACAAAACGCAAGAACACGATGCAAGTCAAATCTTCGCGGGTCTCAGGCGGGGAGCATTCAGCGTAAGCGCACAAGCTTGGTGGCTGTCACCCAGGTTGCGAGTCTTGCCTGCACCAGGTAGACGCCGGAGGGAACCGGCCTGCCCGACGAGTCTTTTCCGTCCCAGGACAGGCGGTGGCGTCCAGCTTCAAACGGCCCTCGTGCCACGAGGCGCACCCGGCGCCCGAGCAGGTCGTATACTGCCACCTCCCCTGCAGCACAATCTTGCTGGAGATTCAGGACGATGGTCGCACTGGCAATAGAAGGGTTTGGGTACACGAAGAGGAGTCCCTCTCCCCCCGCTGCCACATGAACCCGGAGAGGCAGCGAGAAGTTTGGCTGACGCGGCGCATTGGTGGTGACCACCAAACGCGCCCGCGCATCCTGTTGCGCACAACAGCGGACAACAAGCGAGACGGCCGCACCTGGCGGCACCGCCCCCGCCGCCGGCGCAACCTCCACCCAGGGGACGAGCGCGTCGGTGCGCAGCAGGGCCAGGTCGCTCCCGTCGTAGCCCTGCCCGGGAGGCGGCCAGGCCACCGCCCGGCTTTCCACGGGGTGGTCCCCCAGCTGCTGCGCGAAGAAGGACAACCGAGGCCACGTCTCCTCTGGGCCGGCAAGGGCCTGCAAGGCGATACGCGCCTCCATCACCGTGCACGGCAGGCCATGCTCGTCAACGCTCTGCCCATGCTCTACCGTGAAGGCCGGCTCTGCGTACCAGTGCTGCTCCTGCCCGCTCGGCTGCGACGGCGAGCTGGCGATGAGGCTGATGCGCGGGCTCTCCGGTCCCGATTTGAATTGGATGCCCATCACATAGCGGTCGGCTTGCCGCAAGAAGTAGCATTGCTGCCGCAGGAAGAGCCAGTCCGTGCTGTTCTTCAGCTTGATGGTAGCCAGCAACTCGCCGTCGCTCGCCACACGCACCTCTGCTGCGTCCCACCAGCGCCCGGGGTCTAAAGCGTGCGGCACGACCTCAGTTGGCGGCGACAAGGCCTCGGTTGGCCCCCCTCCCTCTGGCAGCACACGCGCCCGAAAGAGCATCAGGCCGTCACCCCGATTGGTCAGCTGGAGGGCTTGCTCCCCACAGTGCCTTGGGCGCACGAAAAGACTGATCTCCTCAGGGTGGACGGCTGCCACCACCCGGCCCTGCACTGACGAAGCAAAGAATCCAGCCTCGGGGAGCCTGGCCTCGCAGTCAGAAGCGTCGCGGGCCACCAGGAAGTAGCGCAACGACGTGCCGGCCTCCTGAGGCGGCACCACACCTTGCCACCAACGGTGGCCCAGGAACACCATCGGCAGGCGGTGGAATTGGGCAAGGCTGTCCTGTGCGTAGCAGAGCGCCACCTCCTTCACGCGGTGGTCGTCGAAAACTTCACATTCGACCACATGGTGCTCACGCGCAGCAATGGCCACCGGAAGCGGGCGCACCCGACCAAACTGCGGCGGCTGATTCGGAACGAAGACGTCCACAAAGAGTGTGTCGGCCTTTTGCGCGCGGATTCGGAGGGCCACCCCTGTATCCACGTCCTGCACTAAGCTGTCCACCGACCCTTCCACCAGCCGATAGGCCTGCGAACTGGGGTTGGTGAGTGGCCCGAAGTGGTGCCCGCCTGCCGTAGGGGAGCCGGCCTGGAAGAAATCGGCCGCTGAGCCAGTGCACTCGGGAGAAAGGTCAAGCGAGTCCAACCCGGCCACAGGATCAGGAACGCCAGCCGTGTACAAGCCCGCGGCGCTCTCCACGTCCCAAACTTCCGGCCCGCTGGTAGGTAAACCATCGTCCACCTTGATGTGCCAGATCAGCAACCCCCTCCCCGCGTATACCGAGTCGTGGTCAGTCCCCTGGTGGTTGCTGACCCAAAAGTACTGGTTTGGCGTGGCGAAGATGCGCAGCACCCTGCCGCCGCGTCGTACGTCCGCCAGCGCAACGTTCCACAGCGTGTCCGTCACCTCCACCACCTGCGCAGAGTCGAGCCACCCCACACGGGAGAGATTCTCCACGCATAAGGGCACCAGACGATGCACCTTGGCGTCCATGAGGCAGTAGTCCCCAAAGTATTTTCGCTCGTACCCCGGTGGGTGGACAAATCCGAGCAGATGGGCGTACTCGTGGGCGACAAGCCCGAAGAACATCTCCTTCGGCTGCATGTCGACGAGGATGCCCTGGCCGCGGAAGGGCGCACCGGCTGCACAGGGGAGATAGGCCACGCCGGAAACCCCTGGCAAGCAGTCCTGCAGAAAAGCCAAGACCAGGACATCAGTGGCTGCCAGGGCCGCGGTGTGTTCCCTCGCCAATGCGGCAACCACTTCCGTGCACAATCCAGGCAGGTCTGTAGCGGGATTGAACTCTGCGTAGGTGGAGCTGGCAAGGTAACATGCCGTCTCTGAACCCCGACGGAGAAGAGTCTGCAGTCCGGCAAGATGCCGCCCATGCGACATCTTGAGGAAATAGTCAGCGAAGACACGTTCAAGTTCTTGCCAAAATGGAGGCACCAGCGTGTCCGCTTGGTCGGGGAAGGCAACGTAAGCGATGCTGACCAGGACGCTGTCTTGGCCGGCCAGGGCACTCCCGGAGGCTATGCCCGGCGTCCCGCACATTTCCAACTCCTGGGTGCGAACCCCAGGGTGTGCCACAGCGGCACCCGTTGCCACCACGGCAAGTGTCGTCAGGAAGGCTACTCGGGTTTTCATTGCGGGGCCATTGAAAAGCAGGGTGAGACATGGTCGAGGGGGGACAACACCATGCACCTGCTCCTCGTGAGTAGCGGGGACGTGGAGTCAGCTCACGACTTGCTCACATTTGCGAGCAGACGTGCCGACAACGGCGGACCAGCAGACCTTCTCTCCCCATCTTCCCCGACTATCCTTCAGCTCTCGCGGTAGAAGACGAAGGGGTAGTTCACCACCACGGTGCCGCTTTCTATGGGCTCAAAGCGCCAGCGGCGGACCGCATTCAATAGCTCGTTGATAAACTCGCGATCGGAGATTGTGCTCTCCACCACCTCCACCTTGCTTACCAGCCCACTGGCTGTAATGGTGATGTCCAGGCTGACTTTGCCTTGCAGATTTGGGTTGCGCTTGAGGTACTTGTTGTAGATGTAGGTGATGCGTCCCATGTTGGCGCTGACCACCGCGCGCAGGGTCTCTGGGTCGCGGCGGCCGCGGGCCTCCTCGCTGCCAGTCACTGTGGCGGTGCGCTCCACGGAGACGCTCCCCTCCTTCTTCAATTCCACGCTTGGCACGGAGGCGTCCAGGTCGCCGAGCAGGTCGTCGATGCCTCCGCGCTTGGTGGCGTCGAACAACTCCTCGAGGCCCGAGCCCTTGCCGCTTCCGCCTCCGTTGCGGCGCCCCACGCGCAGGTCAGTTTCGCCCGCCACCGCCGCCAACTCATGCACCAGCCCCTTGTCCATCAGGATATCCACCAAGCTGCCTGAGCGTCCCCCTTCGCCCGTGCCGGAGATGAGGCCCAGTAACCCCTTGCTGGTGACTGCCCTACCCTCGCCACCGCTCCGCTCGCCGCCACCACGTTGTCCTCCTGAGGAGCGCTCCGCCTCTTCTGTCTTGGGCTTTTCCGCCGCAGTCGGAGCCACCCCACCACGGCCTGTCTCCGCAATCGGGGTCAGCTGCGAGCGCACCACAAAGCGGGCGAAGCGCTGCGGCACCTTCTCGAGATCAACCGGCTTGCGCTCGGTAATGGTCATGCTACTCAGTTGCCACACCGTCACACCAACAACCAGAAGCAAGCTCGCCAGCACCACCTTGAAGAGCGGCTCATCAGTGAGGCTCTTCAGCAGGTTGTGGCCCAGCGAGAATTCGTTCGCCTGCGGAACTACCGCCACCTTGGCCTTTTCACAGGAGAAATCGACGCGCACCGGTCCAACAGTCAGCGAACCCTGTTTGCCAGGCACCAGCGGGAGGAGGTAGGAATCAGCACGCTTGGGCAGCAGGCCGTGCTTCACCAAGTCGCGCACATTGAGGCGGGAATCATCAACCCACACTTCACCATGAACGAAACCCTGGATCTGGGCAACAAACCTTCCATTGAGCCAGCCGAGGAGCACGTGCCGTTCCGGAAAGTTCTCTCCGTAAACGACCACATCGTTGCCCGGCGAGCGTCCCACCGTGAGCCGCTGCCCCTCGTCCAGCACACGCTGGCTCACGTCATCGCCCTGGCTCACCCTTACCCGCAACTGTTGAACTATGCGCTCTTTTACCATCTGTTCCGCGTCACCCTTGCCAACCCTGACCACCCGTGTGCAATGCTTCCGAAACCCATGCCCATCTACTCGGTGCGCAGTACTGCAAGGTTCATATCGTTGTACCCCATGCGGCCGCACGTGACCATCACCCGCTTGAGCAGCTCAAAGGGGGTGCTCTTGTCCCCCTGGATGGTGATGTTCCCAGCAAATGAACTCACCGCGCCCAATTGGCCGATCCCTTCGGTCAATGCCCGCAAGTCCTGGAGCTCTTTGAGTAGAGCAGGGATCACCAGGTCGGTGCGCTCCAAGACCTCGGCGTTGCGCACAATGGGGCGCCCATCCAGCAGGATCCACTCGCGGGTGATGGCAACGATTGACGTCGTCTTCGGCGGCAAGGTGGCAGTGGACTGCGGCAGGCGCAAGTCGCGCGCAATGGTCATGATCTGTCCCTCGGCCGAGTAGCTCTTCAGCAGAAACACCAGCAAGATGGTGAACATGTCGATCATCGAGGTCAGCCGCAGGGTGAAGCTTCCGGCGCGGCCACGTCGCCGGGTCGGAAACAGCTGCCAGCCTGTGCTCTCTGGGGAAAGGTTCATAGTCGCGATTGCATCCGCCTTTTTAGCCAGCCAACGAGATGTTAGGAAAACCTGCCTCCCGGCAGGTGTCCATCACCTTGACGATGACTTCGTAGAGAATCGTCGAGGCAGGAGAGATGACGATGTCCTCGCTCTCCGGGTACTTGGCCTTCACGGCCTTGAGCTGCCCGGCCAGGCCCTTGTAATCAAAGGCGCCGCCCACTTTGGGGAGCTTCGGGTGGTTCATGTAGGGACTGTTCAGCTGAAAGCCATCCTCCTCCACGGCCAGAATGTTGAGGATCGCCGGTCTGTCCTGAGCAGCCACCGCGCTCTTGCGACCTGCTGCCGGCAGAGAGAGCTCCAGCACGGCGATCTTTACAAAAACCGCGGTCAAGAGCAGGAAAGGGACGAGGATGAGGAAGAGGTTCAGGACGCCGATGATGTTGACGTCCGCCTCGCCGCGCACCCTGCCCCTGCCGATTGCCGCCTTCAAGTTCATCACTTGCTCCCGCGCACCATCAACCCCTGGAAGATGCGCGCCACGCTCTCATTGATCTCGTCGATGATGCCGTTGGTCTTCTCCTGGAGGTAGCCGTAGGCGAGCAGGCAGGGGATAGCGACGATCAGTCCGAAGGCCGTGGTGTTCATGGCCTGCGAGATGCCCACCGACAGCAGCTCGGCCTTTTGTGCCGCTTCCGCTTGCGCCACCGCCTGGAAGGAGACAATGAGGCCGAAGATGGTCCCCAAAAGCCCAAGCAGGGTCGCGACATTGGCGATGGTGGAGAGATAATGGGTGCGTTTCTCTATCTTGGGCACTTCCACTAAGGCGGCGAGCTCAAAGGCCCGTTGCACGTCCTTCTCTCCGCCGCCGTTCTGGAACTGCTCCAGCCCAGCCCGGACGATGCGTGGCAGGGGCGCCTCCGAGCGCCGCGCGTACTCGATGGCCCTCGCCACGTTGCCGGAATGAACCAACTCCAGGATGCGGTTCACGAATGCGGGGGTATCGATGCGTGTCCTAAACGCCAACACGATGATGCGTTCGATGGCTATCGCATAGCCGAACACCATCGCTAAGGCGATGACATACATGAACGGCCCACCGTGCTTGAAAAACGCCGCAATAGTCTCCAAACTCACGCCCTCCTTCTTCTTCCCAAACCATCTTCACCGCTGTTGCAAAAGCCAAAACCTGCTCACGTGTTCTCACCAGGGGATGTAGTCCCGAGCATGGCGGTTGAGCGTCTTGCGCACCGCGTCGCGTTCCACCGGCCGAAAGATTTCCTGGAAAAAGGACCGGTCGATGCCAATGTCGTCCACTCGGGGATCGGTCCCGGGCACAATGAACACCGCCTGCGGCTTCTCGATGCGCCCAAGCACTTCGATTTTGTTCAGGATAATCTTGACCGCATCCTCGCCCACCGACGGGTCACGGCTGCTGGCCTTTTGCTCCACGTCGGAGACGATCTTGTTCAGCTTCTCCTCCACAGGCTTCTGCTGAGCACCTGCTCCACCCACCATGCCGCTGAGGACAATCAGGCAGATGACCAGCAGGGAGAGGAGGCCATTGCACCCACGCATGGCTTACCCTTTGTTTGTCCCAGGTCTCTGGCCCGTACCCATGCCGCCTTCGGGACCAAGTTCAATGAGCAGCGCCTGCATGCGCTTGCGGCTCTCGGCAACCCATTCGTTCTCGATATTGCTCTCCTCAGCCCGCCTGACATTGGCCCGGTAGGTTTCTAACGCCTGCACCTTAAATGGCTGGGCAGTCTCTGCCAACTTTTCGTCGTAAGCCAGGCGCTCGTCAGGCGTCAGGTTGTCTGGTCGTGGTGACTCCAGGAAGGCCCGCACAAACTCTTCAAAGGCAAGGCCGATCCGGTAAGATGCGGCCGTCGCCCATTCGGCCACTTTGTACTTGGCTGCCTCTTTGTACGCCTCAAGGACCCGCTTCAGTTCGTCACGCTTGCGGGCAAGGTTCTTATCCAGCGGTGGCACCAACTGGATGCGACAATATTCGTCGAAGTGAATCTCGCCGATCATGAACTGGGCATGAGCGGCCACATAGTCATCCACCACCACGCCACGCAGGATGTAGGTGTTGTATTGCGTGATGGTCCCGGCGAACGCATCCTGCGCCGCCCTAAAGTCTCGCTGGCGGAACGCCATGTCACCGACCTTGAACATCACCTCCAGGTATTCATCGGGCTCGGCCCCACCGAGGGCAACGTAGCGCTCGTAAGCGCGGCGCGCTCCTTGCCAGTCCTGGAGATTCTCATAGCAGGAGCCGGCGTTGAACAGGGCACGCTGGGTGTACTTGGAGTTAGGCGCCAGCTCCACCATTCGCGCAAAGTCCTCGGCCGCCTCCCGCCATTGCCCGAGGCCTTGCCGCAGAACCCCCGCGCGGTAGAGGGCTTCGTCGGCCAAGGTGCTCCGTGGATATCGTCGCGGCAACTGTTCGAACAGGGCAACCGCTTTTTCGCTCTCCCCTTCTTTCTCGCGGAGGAGGGCCGCCTCGTACAGGGCCCGTTCTGCCACCTCCGGATCGCTGGCCGAAGCAGCGAGTTGCTCGAAACCGGCGGCCGCCTCGGGCAAGCGCCCTTCATCCCGCAGGCTCTCGGCCGCCTTGAATCGCGAAGAAGCGATCATGCGGTTTGCCCGCTCTGCGAACTCGGCGGAGTCCGCATAGGTAGCGGCCAGGCGCTGGTACCACTCTTCCGCCTTTTGGTAGTCCGCATTCTTGAAGTACGACTGAGCGATCATGGTCATGGCCTGGGCAGTATAAGGAGTTCGCTCCACCATCTCTGCCACTTTGCGGTACGCCTGCACGGCCAGCTCGAAGTTACCCAGCCCGTAGAGCGTCTCGCCCAACTTCATGAGCACCTCGGCGCGCTTGGGACTCTGCGACAGGAAGCGCTCAAAGTCGTTGCAGGCCTCCACCAAACGCGCCTGATTGGGGTGCGCCACCACCACAGCCTGCATGATCCCTGAGCCCAGAAAGTCGTCGATGTAGGCCGTGACCGTGTCCGCCATGGCCCCCTTTTGACACAAGTTGTAGTAGCAGAGGATACGGTTGTAAGCCGCTTGCTCCTTGAAGGTGGCGTCCTCGTACTGCGTCATGCACTGGTAGTACGCCTCGGCGGCCCGTTCGAAATCTCCCACCTCGTAGAGGCACTCGGCCAAGTAGTAATTCACACGATAAGCTTTCTCACCGCGGGGGAACTTGCTCAGGTACTGCGAAAACCTATCGATCGCCAGGCGGTAGTCGCGCACACTGTTGCCCTCGTGCGCTTTTCGCTGGTAGTAGATGCCCAGTTCGTAGAGCGCCTCTTGCGCCAACTGCAGGGCGTTGCTCCGGATTTCCCCCTCCGGATACTGAGCAAGCCACGCGCTCCCCGGGCCAAAGTTAGCAGCCAGCACCTCCCGAGCCTCGTTCGCCTTCTCCTCATCGCCGGCGCGCTCATAGGTCTCGACGATGCGCTTGTAAAGCAGCGGAGCCTCGTGATAGAATGGAAAGACCTCAAGCATCGTTTTGTAGGTCTCGATGGCCTTGTCGTAGTCATTGCGCGCGTTGTAGGCATCCGCCATCTTCAGGAACACCTGAATGGGGTAGTCTCGGCTCTGTTTCTTCTCGAAAAAGGCGCGCGCCTTGGCCGGCCCGCCGAATTCGGCAAACGAAGCGGCCACGTACTCGATGGCCTCGCGGCGCAAGTCGGCTTTGCTCTTGGTTCCTCCTCCCGCAACGCGATTGCCTGCCGTCAGTGCGGTGGTCTCCTCGATGAGGTAGACAAAGCTGCTAATCGCATTGGCAAAGTCGTTGCTGTTGTAGTAGGACCAACCCAACTTATACAGCCCCATCTCGAAGTAAGGGCTGTCCCACTTGTCAAGCAACCGTTTGTAGTGGTTGATTGCCTCCTGAAACTCGCGGCGCTCGAAGTAGTACTCGCCCAAGCGGAAATTCACTTCCGGCACCAGAGGGCTGGAAGGCACCTCAGCGAGGAGGCGGACAAAGTACTCCTTCGCCTTCTCCCGGTTCCCCTCATCGAGGTAGCTCATACCCAGCCGGTAGAAGACCCGGTCTTTAAAGTCCACATTCGGGAACTTTTCCAGAAGCTTGGTTGCCATGGCGATGGCTTTTTGCAGATTGATACGCGGCATGACCGGCTGGGTCGACAAGAGGCCTTGGTCGTACTTGGCCATCTCTGCTTCGTAGAGCGTCATCTGCCGCTGAAACTCCAAGTCGGCTTTGCGTGCGTACAGCTCCGCCAGCTGGAACATGACAGTGGGCGCAAACTCGGAGGCGGGGTACTTGCTCAGCAGCATCTCATTTTCCTGGATGGCCTCATCGAGTCGCGCCTCTTCTAAGGGCGAGATCCGGCCCTCCTGGAGCGACTGTGCCAGGGGATAATGCACCATCATGCCAACGAGAAACCACACCACGCCGAGGAGGAAGAAAGCCCTCATCTTCGTGTTGCCAGAGTCTTTCCGCCACTGCCGCATGCTACCGCTCCTGTTGCCCTTCCTTCGTCGGCGTTCCACCCGTGCCTTTGAGGAACAGGGCGCGCGACTTGCCGTATTCCGCGTAGGCGCGCCAGCTCTTGCGCTCCAGCTTTAGGTTGAGATTCTCCCTAAGCGCGGAAATGGTGCTGTGCATTTCCAAGAAGCGCTGGTGCTCCCGGACAATGTTTTCCAAAAGGGCGCGCCGTGTCTCGTCGAGCCGTGCCTTTTCTTCCTTGAGATGGGCAGGCATACGCGGTTGCCGACCTACGTGCAGCGCATCCAGCAAATTCGCCTCCAGCAGAAGCAAGTCTTCGCGCAGGCGCTCTATCTCTTGCTCCTGCGCGGTCAATAGACGGCTCAGCTGCTGCACCATAGCGGACAGATTGTCCTCTTCGGGAAACAGCTCGATGAGCTTGTCGTACACCTTTACCGCATCGTCATACAGACCGAGCTGCACATAGCAACGACCCAGCAAAAATAGTGCCTCTTCGCTCTTTGGGTCTTGAGGGAAGCGCGACACCAGGGTCATCAGCGGAGTTACGGCCCCTGCATAGTCGGCCATCTTCACTGAGGCCCAACCACGGCCCAAAAGGGCCTCCGGGTAACGGCGATGTTCGGGCGAAACGTCGGCAAAGTAGCCGCGCGCCTCCTTGAAGTAGCCCAGCTCATAGTAGAGGTAACCCAGGGTGAGCCGGCCCTCATCGACTACCGCACGACGCTCCTCTGATATTATCGGCAAAGAGACCAACTTGCGAAACACGGCTACCGACTTGGTGACCCGCTTCATCTTGAGCAGGGAGAGGCCCACGGTGTACAGACCGTAGCTGTAGTAGTCGCTGCGCGGGTCAAGATTGAGCAAAGCCTCGAGGGCGCTGGGGTAGTCTTTGATGTTGTAGTAGCTCTGCCCCGCGTAGTAGCGCGCCTCGTCGTCGACGTCCACAGGGCGGGGCGCTTGCAGCAGGGCCTCGTACAGATTGAGGCTCTCCTGGTACCTACCCTGCTTGTACCGCGTCTTCTGCAGGCCGAGGAGTCCTTTGGCCAAAAGCGGGCTGCCGAAGTAGTTTTTCACGAGGTAGGTGTAGGTGGAACTGGCGGCGTTGTAGAGTTCCATCTCATAAAGGCACCCCCCAAGAAGGAGCAGCACCTCGTCAGTCCTCTTGAATTCTGGATAGTAGTCCAAGAGGAGCGCCAAATCCCGTGCCGCTTGCCAGTAGGAGCCGGACTTGATGTAGGATTTGGCTTCGCTGAGCAGCCGGTCGGCCACCCGCTCAAGGTCGCGGTCAGCAGCGCGTTCCACTGCCTGCGAATAGGCTTGAACGCAGCACGCCAGCCATATGCACGCCGCCAGGGGTATGTATCGCCATCCTGTGGACACCAGCACTCCCATCAGCCCCAAATCAGCCTGGGCAGCGTCGCCTGCAGCTACCTTGGCTTCTCCGGCTTTTCCAGTTCCTTCTTCATGTTTTCCAGCTCGCGCGCGGCCTGCTCCCGGCGTTGGCGGAGCAATTCTGCCTCCCGCTGCGCCTGCAGTTGCCTAAGCTTTGCCTCCCGCGCCTTCTTGTCCAACGTGCGGAACACCGTGAGCCGCCGCGCCAACCCGAAAGCGACCTTCCAGTCGGCGTAGCGCTTATGAAACTCATCTGCCACCTCTGGCCTGCGCGCCAGACTCACGTCGATGGCCACGTCGGCCACCAGCCCAAAGGGCGCGAGGAAGCGTATGCCCTGCGTCAGTCTCTGGGAATTGTGGTACCAGCGCACTGAGGTATTGTTTAGGAACATCTCGCCCGTGTACTCGGTGAAGAGGTAGGAAGAACGCACCGGAATCTTGATCCCCGCACCGAGCAAGACCTGATCCACACGTGCGGTGAAGAAGCGGTCCTTGAGGTCATGGTCGATGTACCCCAAGTTAAAGTGCGCCTTGAGTGGGGTCAGGGGGAAGCTCCGCCTGAGATCCCAAGTGGCCACGCCGAGCAGCGCCACCGCGGTCTTCCCAGAAGAGTACGGCTCAAACGGGACGTTGTGGTACTCTGCAGTGGGCAACACCACCATCGGATAGAAGCCGAGGCGGAAGCTGTTCCATCGAAACGGCACCACTTTCAGGCCAAGTCGCGTGTCCCCAGGCATTGGCGTGAGCTGCTGACCGTCGTCCTGGTACAAGGCCAAACCGGCGGTCAACTCAAACGTCTCCGACAGGGCGAACGTCAGGCTGCTATTGACGGTGAAATCCTTGACCATCACCGAGGCATTGCCCCT
>JACIZP010000019.1 GCA_014359355.1 Calditrichota bacterium
CCTTGCGCGGTAAGTTTTTGCTCACCGGCGGACTGGGCAACATGGGAGGCGCCCAGGCGCTGGCCGCCAAGATGAACGGCGCCGCGTTTTTGGGGGTGGAATTCCGGCGGGAGGTGATCGAGCGGGTCATTCGCGAGGGCCTCTGCGATCGTCTGTGCGAAAGTCTCGACGAGGCGTTGAACCTGGTGCTGGCGGCAAAGGCACGAGGCGAGGCGCTCTCCGTTGGCTTGGTGGGCAACACCGCCGAAACCCATCCGGAGATTCTTCGCCGGGGTATCATACCCGATGTCGTCACCGACCAGACGTCGGCACACGAGCCTAAGAAATACTGGCCCAAAGGCCTCACGCGGCAGCAGGCCGAGCAGCTCCTGGCCGAAGATCCCCGTGCTTACGTGGAATTGGCAAAAGAGTCCATGGCTGAGCACGTCCGGGCGATGCTCGGGTTCAAGAGAGGCGGGGCAGTCGTGTTCGACTACGGGAACGGAATTCGCCAGTATGCGTACGAGAAGGGAGTGGCCGACGCATTTGACATCAAGGGGTTTGTTTTGGAATACATCCGGCCCCTCTTTTGCGAGGGACGTGGTCCATTTCGCTGGGCGGCCCTTTCTGGCGAGCCCGAGGACATATTCAAGATTGACCAGGTAATTCTCTCGGAGTTCTCCCACGACGGCGTTTTGACCAATTGGATCACCTTAGCCCAGAAGCACTTGGACTTCGGCAAGCTGCCGGGGCTGCCAGCCAGGGTCTGTTGGTTGGGATATGGCGATCGAGCAAGGCTCGGTCTGCGCATCAACGAAATGGTGGGGCGGGGAGAGCTCAAGGCGCCTATCGTTATTGGGCGCGACCACTTGGATTGCGGTTCAGTGGCTTCGCCTTTGCGCGAGACCGAGGGCATGCGTGATGGCTCCGACGCCGTGGCGGACTGGCCAATTCTCAACGCGTTGCTCAACGCGGTTTCCGGCGCAAGCTGGGTGGCAGTGCACGACGGTGGAGGAGTGGGACATGGCAAGGCCATTCATGCCGGCCAGGTCATTGTGGCGGATGGCACGCCCGAGATGGCCGTGCGCCTGGAGCGCGTCCTGACCAATGACCCAGGCATTGGCATTGCCCGCCATGTGGATGCCGGATATCCCGAGGCGATCGCCACTGCCCGCGCCAAAGGAGTCAAGATCCCCATGCTGCCCAAGGGGTAGACGTGCGGGTCGACCTCCTCATCGTCCATGCGGCGCAGGTAGCCACCCCTCTGGCGGAGGGTGATGGGAAAAGCCGCTTGCAGGTGGTGAGCGACGGGGCCGTTGCGATGGCTGGCGAGAAGGTCGTAGCTGTGGGCTCGTCGGCAGAGGTCGTCTCTTCCGTGGCCTGCCACGAAGGGACCAAGCTCATCGAGGCGCGGGGCAAGACGGTGACGCCGGGTCTGGTGGATGCCCACACGCACCTCGTGTTTGCCGGCAACAGGGTGGAGGAGTTCGAGTGGCGCACGCAGGGGAAGAGCTACGAGCAGATAGCTGCTGCCGGAGGAGGCATCCGCGCCAGCGTCCGCCAGTTGCGGCGGGCCACCAAGGAGGAGTTGGTGGAGGCCGCTTTGCCAAGGCTGGACCGGTTTCTGGCCAACGGCGTGACCACGGTGGAGGTAAAGAGCGGCTACGGACTCAGCCTCATGGATGAGATCAAGTCGCTTCAGGTCATCGCCGAGCTGGCGGACCTGCATCCGGTGGAGCTTGTGCCCACGCTGCTGGCGGCACACGAGGTGCCCGACGAGTATCAGGATCGACGCAACGAGTATCTGGACTTGATCGTCGAGCACATCATCCCGCGAGTGGCGGAGCAGAGACTTGCTGAGTTCTGCGATGTGTTCTGCGAGCGTGGCGTCTTTACCGTGGCGGAAGCGCGCCGCGTGCTGCTGGCTGGCAAAGCCCATGGCCTCAAGCCGAAGATTCACGCCGAGCAGCTCAGCAGGGCTGGCGGCGCGCAGTTAGCCGCCGAGGTGGGAGCTACCTCAGCGGACCATCTGGACTATGTGGACGAAGGGGACATCGCTGCATTGCGAGATGCGGGCGTCGTGCCGGTGCTCTTGCCTGGCGCGGTCTTTTTCCTTGGCAAGAGTCGCTACGCGCCGGCGCGGGAAATGCTGGCAGCAGGGCTGCCCGTTGCTCTGTCCACTGATTTTAATCCTGGAACGTGCATGAGCGAGTCGTTGCCCCTGATGATGACCTTAGCTTGCACCCAGATGCACATGACGCCGGCGGAGGTCCTGGTTGCCACCACTCTCAACGCGGCCCGCGCCATAGATCGCGCTTCTACGCTTGGGCAGCTGAGGGCGGGAGCCCAGGCGGATTGCGTCATTTGGGACGTGCCAGACTATCGCTGCATACCCTACCACTTTGGCGTGGAGTTGGCGCAGACGGTGATCAAGCGCGGACGAGTGGTCTATCGGCGACCCAGCGGGACCGCGATCGGCGCCACTGAAACTGACGAGGAACACGCATGAGATACTCCTGGGCGGCACCGGGTCTTTTCCTTCTGGCCCTGGCGGTCAATTGTAGCAAGAACGAAAAGCTCCCTTATGGCGTTGGTCTTGTGGATCGCATCGATACCGGGGCCGTCAAGGCGGTCGAAATTGCCCCGCCGGTGGCCGAGGTCAGCTACGAACGGGGCCGAGTGACCACGGGCAAGAGCCCCTATCTTCTCGCGGGCGAAGCGGATGGCTACCGTGCCGCCATCCTCATTCGCTTCGCTGCCCTTCCGGATAGCTCTGTGGTTGACCGCGCTACGCTCTGGTTGTCGCCGGCCTCTTACCGTGGCGCACCTGCTGCATTAGCGCTTAGTGCGCAACAGGTCACTGCCGCATGGAGTGAGGATTCGGTCACCTGGGCGAATTTCAGTGGGGACGGGGGTCCGCAGGTGGGCTGGGCAACTATGCTGGCTGGCGATTCGGTGCGAGTCGGTATTCCTATCGAGCCAGGGCTTGTCGGGGGTTGGATTGATAGCTCCGTGGCCAATTACGGCCTGTACATCACTGCCAGCGGTCCGGCTCTGCAAGAGTTCCACTCATTGCAGGCGACCGACACCACGCGGTGCCCGAGGCTGGAACTTAGCTACGTGCGCAAAGGAGTTGCCGACACCGCCCTGTTCAAGCCGAGTGGAGATGCGTTTCTGGTCACTTATGCCGGCTCGCTTCCTCCCGGCAGGTTGATGATCGCCAATGCCACAGGGTGGCGCGTGCTCGTCAAGTTCTCTTTGGATTCCATCCCGTCCGATGCGACCATCAACCGCGCGCGGCTGGAGTTGTGGCTGGACCAAAGCTTGACGAAACTGCGCGACACCGGGATGGCCATCGCCGGACGCCCAATTGTGAGCGAACCCTGGAACCCGCCCGATGTGGCTGTGGACACCACGATGAGTGTGCCCGTGGCTGCCATTGTGAAGGCAAGCGAGAAGCTCACCTTTTCGGTTTCCAGCGAAATTGCCGATTTCACTGCCATCGTGCAGGCCTGGACGTCGGGCAGGCTGCCCAACCGTGGACTGATGCTCTACTCCATGGGAGAGGGTTTGGATGCTTCCGAGGCGGTGCTCTTCTCTGCCGATGGAGATGCGGGTATGGTGCCGCGCTTGCTGGTGGAATACACCGTGCCCCCGCGCCCGTGAGACACCGCCTCATTCAACCCAGGAGGATATCGTGAGTTCTCTTCGCCGCTATCGCATGTCTATGCCTCTTGTGAGCGCCGCACTTGTCTTGGCCTCCCAGTTGTGTGAGGCCGGATCGCTCTACAGCTCCAAGGGGATTGGCTTGTGGCGCATCTACCCCAGCGGCCAGGGAGCGGGTATGGGAGGAGTCGGCATTGCCTTCATGGACAATCTCACCATCAACCTTTGCAATCCGGCGGCGCGCTACCCAGCCGGCTTCACGAGGGTGTCCACCGACGTGGGGTTCGATTTCTCCACAACTACCTCCTCAAGTGGCAGTGCAAGCGCTCACTACGGCCAGGCAAGCGGCTTTGCCATGCTGATACCTCTTGGCAAGAGGGCAACGTTTTCCGCAACGCTGGGCCCGGTGAGCGTCGTGCGCTATGCGGCGGCACATGCGGACACCCTGCCCGGCTATCAGTTCTCCCGCCAGGTGACCGGAGAAGGAGGATTGAACCAAGGCGAATTCTCCTTCTTTCTCATGCCCGTGCGGTACCTCTACCTGGGCGCCTCTGCTCACCTCTACTTCGGTCGGATACGCGAGACATGGGAGACAACCTTCTCGTCGACCGACTTCGTCAGCAGCAAAGACCGGTTTTCCAGTCATCTCGAAGGATTTGGCGGCACGTTCGGCGTTGTGCTCCGCCCCACAGCCCGCTGGAATATCGGCGCCGTCGTCTCGCCGCCTGCAGAGCTAAAGGTGGCCACAGACATCAAGCACGCTTTCCGTGGTAGCGATTCGACCTTGGAGAAGGAAACGCGCCTTCCTTTGAGGTGGGGCATTGGTGTCGCCTATCAGTGGCCTTTTGGCCTCACCGTGGGCGGCGACTATTACCGGCAGGAATGGAAAGAAGTGGTTCCCCTTTGGGAAGGACGCTACGCCTACGCCAACAGCTCGTACCTCATGATTGGATCGGAGTTCGTGCCCAGCCGTAGGCTCACTGACCCGTACTTGAAGAAGGTCGCGTATCGTGCAGGCTT
>JACIZP010000020.1 GCA_014359355.1 Calditrichota bacterium
ATGCCTTTGAGGTACGCCGGATGCTTTGCGGGCTGAAGTAGGCGCTCTCCAGAAGCACGCGCGCAGTCCGGTCGCTGACCTCGGAGTTCAGTCCGCCCATGACTCCGGCGATTGCCACGGGCTTGACGCCATCGCAGATGAGCAGCGTGTCTTCGCGCAGCTGGTGCAGTCTGCCGTCGAGCGTGATGAACTCCTCCCCTCTCCGGGCGCGGCGCACTTCGATCCGTTCTTTTTCCAACAGGTCGTAGTCGAAGGCATGGAGCGGCTGGCCGGTCTCCATCATGACATAATTGGTGATGTCAACGATGTTGTTGATGGAGCGCATGCCGACGCTGTGCAGGCGCGCAGCAAGCCACCATGGCGACGGACCTGGCTGCACATTGTAGAGGAATCGCGCAGAGTAGCGAGGGCACTTCTCGAAATCCCTGACGTCAACTGCGATTCTCTCCTCGGTGGCTTCTTCGCCCTCGGCAACATGAACGTTTGGCACGCTAAGGGGCAAGCGGTACTTTGCCGCCAGCTCGCGTGCGACACCGATCACCGAGAGGCAATCCGGACGATTGGGAGTGATGTTGAGCTCGAATACATAGTCCTCCGCTGGCACTACCTCTGCCAAGGCTTGCCCAACGCGCACATTGTCTCCCAAGGTCATGACAAACTCGCCCCGTTCGCTCAGGCCGAGCTCTTGTTCCGAGCAGATCATGCCTTGCGAGACCGTGTCGCCGAACTCCCTTGTCGCGATGCGCTGGCCACCCGGCAGGGTCGCCCCGGGCAGTGCTACAGCCACCAGCAGGCCAGGCCTCACATTTGGTGCGCCGCACACCACGGTTGCGCTCGCATTACCCACCGCCACTGCGCACTTTTTCAGCGTGGGTGATCCATCGAGGGGCTCAACCCTCTCCACCTTGCCCACCACGATGTGCGCAAGGTCGCGGCGCACTGCCACCAGCGACTCAACCTCAAGGCCGAGTTGGGTCAAGGTGGCGGCCACTTCCTGTGGAGAGGCCGTCAGCGGCACATAGTCCTTAAGCCATGTGTAGGTAACTTTCACGAGACAACAGCCAGCGTCTGACTTAGAACTGCTGAAGGAAGCGAAAGTCGTTGTCGTAGAACAGACGGATGTCGTCCACCTGGTACATGAGCATGGCGATGCGCTCCACGCCCATGCCAAAGGCATAGCCGGTGTAGCGCTCCGAGTCGTAGCCCACGAAACGGAACACCTCTGGGTCGACCATACCGGCGCCGGAGATTTCCAGCCAGCCTGTGCCTTTGCACACGCGGCAGCCTTTCCCTCCACACATTATGCATGAGAAGTCATACTCTGCACTTGGCTCGGTGAACGGGAAAAAGCTCGGCCGAAAACGGATGCGCATCTCTGGCCCAAAAAGGCGCTTGGCAAACGTCTCCACCACACCTTTCAAGTCTGCAAAGCTCACCCCTTCGTCCACGCACAGGCCTTCCACCTGATGAAACACGGGCGAGTGGGTGGCGTCCGGCGTATCCTTCCTGTAGCACCTGCCGGGGGCAATCATCCGGATAGGAGGCCGATAGCGCTCCATCGTCCGGATCTGCACCGGCGAGGTGTGCGTGCGGAGCAGGAATTGCCCGCTGAGGTACAATGTATCCTGCAAGTCCCGCGACGGGTGGTCAGGCGGAAAGTTGAGCGCCTCGAAGTTGTGGTAGTCATCCTCAATCTCCGGACCTTCCTCAACGGTAAAGCCCATCCCGTAGAAGATCTCCTTGATCCTGTCCAAGACCTGGAGCACAGGATGACGCCTACCGACGAAAGGCATCAGCCCGGGCAGCGTGTAGTCAGGCTCTTCCTCTCGCGCTTTCTCGGCGGCAAGCTCTTGGCGGCGTTTCTCAAGTGCCTCGGCGCAC
>JACIZP010000021.1 GCA_014359355.1 Calditrichota bacterium
GCTTCATATTCTCACTTCCTTTCCTCTCGCCTTGACTGAGGTCTGGGCAGCTTCCAGGATGCGCACCACCATGAGTCCGTCATGCCCGTCGGCCACGCCGTCGGTGCCTTTCTCCAAGCAGTCGATGATGCGCTCCACCTCGACGGCAAGTGCTTCCCGGCTGTCGATCTTCGGGCAGTACATGTCCCCGGTCCGATATTGGACCAGCATGTGGTACACATCATCCACGCTCTCCACAACATCGACACCTTTGTCATAGATCCGTACCTTTTCGCTCGGCTGGTTGTCATCCCACACGACCATCTTCTTGCTCCCCGCCAAGAGCGTCTGCCTAATCTTCACCGGGGAGAGCCAGTTGGTGTGCACATGGGCAATGAGGTGGTCAGGATAGTAGACGGTCAGGTAGGCAACGTTCTCCAGGCCGTTGCCAAAGTTGTCGATACCCGTGGCGACCACGCTTTCCGGCTTGCCAGGGAGCAAGTAGTGCATGATTGACACGTCATGTGGGGCAAGGTCCCAGAGCACGTTGACGTCGTGCTGGAAAAGCCCGAGGTTGATGCGCACCGAGTCGAAGTAGTAGACCTTGCCGAGCTCACCACTGTCGATGAGCTCCTTGATCCTGCGCACCGCACCCGTGTAGATGAACGTGTGGTCGACGAACACTTTCAGGCCTCTGCGCTCGGCAAGTTCCACAAGTTCCTCAGCCTGGGCGCTGGTGGCGGTCATCGGCTTCTCGATGAGCACGTGTTTGCCCGCCAGCAATGCCTCCCGAGCGATGTCAAAGTGCGTGGACACCGGCGTGCACACCACGACCAGGTCCGTTGTGGGGTCCTTGATGATGCGCCGAAAGTCGGTGGTCGTCTCTACTGCGGGGTAAGTGCGCTTGATGAAGTCCAGTCTGTTCTGCGCCAGGTCGCAGCAGGCGACCACCTTGGCCCTTGGGTTGGCCGCGAAGTTGCGCACAAGATTCGGCCCCCAATAGCCGACGCCAATAACGCTCACGTTCAGCATCGCATTCCTCCTTTTCTTACAAAGCGCCCTTCGCAGCGAACACAGCAGCAAAGGTCTTGAATATGAGTTTGAGGTCCAGCAGCAGCGAGCGCTGGGCAGCATAGCGCAAGTCTAATCTCACCATTTCGTCGAAGGTTGTGGTACTCCGGCCATACACCTGCCAGAGTCCGGTGATCCCCGGCTTCACCTCCATGAAGCGGCGCATGTGCCAGCTCTTGTAGGATTCCACCTCGAAAGGCAAGGGCGGTCGCGGCCCTACCAGGCTCATCTGGCCAAGCAGCACGTTGACAAGTTGCGGAAGTTCGTCAAGACTCGTCTTGCGCAGGAAGCGGCCTATGCGAGTTACTCTCGGGTCATTCACCAGCTTGTAGAGAGGCTGTTCCTCAGTGCCGAAGTTGATTTCCTCATTTCGCCCTTCGATCAGCTTCTTGACGTAGTCACGGTGCACGGCGTCATCGCAGCCGACGCGCATGGTCCGGAACTTGTACATGATGAACGGCTTGCCACGGTAGCCGATCCGCTGCTGCTTGAAGAGCACCGGGCCTTTGGACGTGAGCTTTATCGCCACGGCGACCGCCGCCATCAAAGGGGCCAGGAGCACAATGCCCACGACGGCCCCAACAATGTCCAGTGCCCGTTTGGCGATCTGGTAAAGGCGCTCCTTGTCGAGGTAAACGTCCAAGAAAAGTGGGGTGCTCATGGCCACTGCGCCCGCGGGCGAGTGGGATACGTCCCAGACCAAGGGAAGCGCCTCTTGTGCCGCTCGAGTGCATCCTTTGCCGGCGGAGAGCTTTGCCCCGGTTTCTCGGGCTGCTGTATCTTGCGGGACTAGTGTAATCTTCGCATGCACGTAGCCGCGGCGAGGCGAGCCTGGGTACGCCACAACGTGGACAGCTCGCAGGCACGACAGCGACTGAACACCACGCTCGCCAGCGCGCAGACGAGCAAGCATCTTGTCCACGACGAGGCGCCCATGGGAAAAGGACGTGTCCAGCAGCAGAACCGCAAGCCGCCTGGCGTCAAGGAGCACGCGCACATCATAGTCTCTGGTGGATGAACCGACGATGTGCTTCAGATTCTCCATGGCCGCTCTGGGTATGTCCCCCTCGCTCTCTCCCAACTCAAAAACCACCAGCGAAAAAGGTGAGCCAGTGCGGTCGCTGCGGTGGCGTTCCTTGCGCAGTACCTCGGCAAATGCGGCCCGAGCAAGCCAGCCATTGCATTCCACCGCCGGGGCATGGCTTTCTGCATGCTCGCTGCGTGGTTGGCCAACGCCTGTCTCATGAGCTTCGATCCGCCCAAAGGGTGAAGGATGCTCCGCGGCCAGGGCGCCGGGTCTCACGCGCGCCGTCCGGCTAAGAGCGATGTTGTAGCTGTTGCGTGACACTTGCCCTCCGTGAAGTTGGCAAAGCATCATAACCTTTCGTAGAGCCAGCGGGGTAGATCGAAACGTCGTCTGTTCAAGATCGCCCCCAAGATGGGCACACCTGCTCGTTCCAGAGTCCGTTGTGCCTGCACCACGGCCTCCCACCTGGTGTGGTTGGCGCGCACCACCAGCACGACGGCGTCGCACAGCATGGCATACCTCACTCCCTCTGCGGAGCCAAGCACAGCAGGCAGATCGAGGACCACCAGTCGCACCCTTTCTGCCGCTTGCTGCAACGCTGTGCCGAGCTGCTGCAGATCTGCCCTTCTCCTGCCGGAGCCGGCAGGGATCACCAGCAGGTGCGAACCCTCTACCCTGTGCGCCATGTCAGCAAGCGACTGAACCTGCCGTAGTCCGTCGGAAAGACCCGGGCTCAGAGGGAGTGCAAAGGCGCGATGAATGAAGGGGTCGCCCACGTTTGCGTCCACCAGGATGACGGCGTCTGCTGACGCGGTTGGGCTGAGGACAAGGGATCCGGTCCGTCCCCTGTTCGTGCCCGCCTCCCCATCTGCGGCAAGCAAGAAAGAGATGGCCGCAGCACACGTAGAGACCCCTTCTCCCGGCAGAGCGCTGGTTAGACCAATGACGCGGGCCCCGGTGCGCGCGGCAACCGACTCCACCACGTGCGCAACCGCCTTGAGGTCTTTGAGCACCCCTGTAGTTTTGTCGCGAGTACTGACGGCACGCCGCGGTGCGACATGCGTTAGCTGGCTACTCCCCCCTACGGCGCCGGCTCGCGCTCCGCTCGCAACGCGCTGCGCCGCTTCCCTGGTGGTTGCCTCTGCCGGATTGACAAAGCTTACCATTCCTTCTTCTCCGAGAGAAATCAGTGCGCGTGACGCGCGCCCGCTACTTCGCGCACGCTGCCCAACACAGGGATGCCCGTTCTCCACTCCAACTCCGCTGGCTCATGTACTGTGTGGTCCAAGTATTCCGCAACAAAAGCGAGAGTCAGCGAGCCGAAAAGGGCCAGGAGCAGACCCAAGGCCATGTTCAGCCGCTTCCGGGGTCGCACAGGGCGCAGGGGCGGCTCGGCCGAGCTGATCACGCGCGCGCTCACACCCCGCTGCATCTTCGCCAACGAGATGCGCGCCTCCTCGCGTTGGCGCAAGAGCATAGAGTAGATCTGTTGATTGTCGTCGATGCCGCGGCTCAGCTGCGAGAACTCGTACTCCTGCTTGGCAAGATTCTGAATGTCTCGCTTTATGCTGGCAATCGACGCCTGCAGAGCCTCCTCCTCAGAGCGCAGCGCGGCGATGGCGACTGTTTCCATCTGGATGATCTGCTCAACCTCTTCGGCGATCTGACGCTGCGTGGCAGCTATCTGCTTGTCGAGACTCTTTACCCCCTCGTACTGAGGCGTGAACCGGGTGAGAAGCTGCTCCCGGCGCATCTGTAAGTCCAAGAGTTCGCCGCGCAGCTTGGCAATGTGCTTCTCTCTGCTTGGGCTGTCGCTCGACTCGATGGAGGGGATGCCTACCCTCCCTTGCGCCAATTCCTGCTTGAGCACCTCCAGACGTGCCTCTTTGCCAATGCGCGTGGTGCGCACCTCGGTGAGCCTGGACTCATAGTCCGACAGGCGGTTCAAGAGAATGGTGCGCTGCGCCTCCGGCGAGATCATCGCAGCTGTTTGCTTGTAATTGGCCTGCTTTTCCTGCAGCTCGCGCAGCTGGGTGTCGGCCAGGCGGAGTTGCTCTTGGAAGAACTTGTAGGCAGCCGACTGGTCGTAGAGCTGTGCGCGATAAGCAGCGTAGGCCTCCACCACCGCATTGGCTGCCGCCGCAGCATAGGCAGGGTCATTCGCCTCAAAGCTCACCAAGATGACATTGGTCTTGGGAACGTTCTCCACGCGCAACCTCTGCTGAAAGTCGATGAGGTCACTGTCTCCGTTGCCGTGCTCGCCCACGTTCTGCGAGGCAGACGCTGCCCTCACTGGCACCGGCCCAACCTTCTCCATGGCCCGCGCAGCCACCGGGAGGCTGCGAATGATCTCGGTCTCCGCGTTCACCCAGTCGTACCGGTCATAGTCCGGCTGCACGCTCACCCCCAACAGCACGGACTTTTCCGAGTCGATCTCCCGTTCCACCAAGAGCTTGGCGGTTGCCCGGAATACCGGGGCCGTCAAGAAGGTGACGGCCGCCACGGTACCGAGGACCAGCGCGGCGAATGCCACAACGAGCCACTTCCGCCTGAACAGCACCCGTAAGAAGCGGAGCAAGGGACTGCTGCCGACAGGCGGTGCAGAAAACTCTTGCGTCGCGGTGAATGTGCTCCCTCTCACTGGACTCATTTCCATGAACGGCTCCGCATGGTTGGCTAGGGAACCTATGCGCTCCACCCGACACAAACCGCACGTCCGCCATAAGTCCTTCTGCACTCCGTTAGTTGGTTGTGGTAGCCTCAAGTCCCATAGGACGCCTGGTCCCCCGTCGCGCTGAGGCCGCAAGTAACCCGTCAACGATAAGCTCGAACTGGTCATCATCGCGATGGTTGTAGCGCCATTCGAGCTCCTTCATTGCCATGAATATGTTACCTCGATTGATTGCGCGATTTCCCAGAATATGCCCCTTGGCGTACTGCCAAAACCCTTGGATGTAGTCTACGTAGACTGCGTCTGCCCACCGAGTCTTTCTTCGCTGATAACTTCTGCGGTCAACAAAGAGGACGACCGTATCGTACTCTTGCCACGTTTCTGTGTAGAGAATCTTGCCTTTCCGTACGCGTGCCAGGTCGGACTGTAGAACAGCCCGTGCCTGGGGTGCATCCAAGAGTCTGGCTTCTCCATAGTCCACCTTGTCGAGCACGCCGATGGCTACGCAGTCTTTCGCTTGGTAATCGTCTGCAGCATCGTGGATCCACGGGCCGAGGATCGCCTGCCTGATGAGCGCGTAGGCCCTCAGCCCTGTCTTGTAGTTGAGATCGCATCGCGCTGCTGCCTCTCGCGTAGGCACTTCTGCCACGAAATGATTGACCATGCGCAGCCAGGTCGACAGCGGCACATTGAGCGCCGAAAAAGCCGTCGCCACCAGGGGGCGAAACTCCCAGCGGCAACGACGACATTTTAGGCGAGATCTGCTCAGTACATAGAAGCTGTCAAAGTCGCATTTTCCGCACCTCAACATCCCCATCTTCTGCAGGCGCTGCAGCAAGTAGGCATACGACGCCTCCTCGTCGGTCAGTATGCCGCTCAGTTCCAGCAGTCTACGGCGGAATGTGTCCATTAGTTCGGTCCCATGCTCGGCGTACAGATCTGCTCCTGACTCGTTCGATGGTCACTTGAGGTGCTGGACACCGCCGTCCCTGCCGGCGCGGCGCCAGAACTCAATCTCCTCAACCGAGGCAACTGTAAATGGCTTGTCTTGCTCTCCGGCCTGCCGCCAGGGTGTACTAAGCCAACCTGCGATGCAATGGACCCAGTACGCCTCCGGCCCTCAGAGTGTCATCGTCGGAGGGCGGGACCAACTCCGCGCACCGCAGCGAAAAACGCCGGCGTGGGCTGGCCCTCAGTCGCCTTGAATAAGCGCAACAAACCCCATTTGATGCAAAGCGCAGCGATTGTGAGTGAGTCGGAAGACTCGAAAGGAAGGAGATGTTAGTGGCCGTTGCTGAAAAACAACCCAAGACCCAGAGACTACTATCCACCCCACCCAGCTGTGGCTAACAGTCCCTTTCCTTTTCCGAAATTTTTCCCCTCTGAACTGCTAACCAACGTCCATGTCGGTGGGCAAGTAACCCCGGAACCCATCTTGCAGGGTAAGGCTCAATCCTCCCTGTTTGACTGATTGAAATGTACAAATTTTGCACAAGAAAATCAAGCAGAATTTTGCATCGTTGCCATTTTTTGCCACCAGTTTCTTTCACCGGCCCCTGTCGCCGCAGCGCACTTGCCTGTGCACGCGCGCTCCACGACTGCGCTGTCCACTCTCTCTGCGGCCAAAGAGCACCAAGGCCTGGCACATTACTTCCAAGGAATCGCAACTCTTCCAGGAATTGTTTTCGAGCCACAGTAAGAAAACGCAACCTTTGAAGCCTAAATCCGCCCTTTGTTCGAGGAAATGG
>JACIZP010000022.1 GCA_014359355.1 Calditrichota bacterium
GCAGGTAGTTCGTGCTCTGGTCCAGGAGAATGGTGAACGTGTCCAGGAAAATCTTGTTCCAGCGGTACTCAAAACCACCCTTCAGCTGGTGTGCCCGGTGCACCTGGCTGACGATTTCGCCCTTGTACACGTGGGTGGTGGTGTTGCGGTAGTAGTGGCTCATGTTCGTGCCGCCGGAGTAGAACATGTAGCCGCTGGACGCACGGAACCGGTTCGGATGTACGTAGCCAGGATGCTCTGGGTCCTGGTACTTCTGCAAGGGGTTCTTGTAGACGTAGCTCTTGTAGTCGTTGAAAAAGTTCGAGTACTTCAGACTGTAGAAAGTCCTAGGCGACACGGTGTGCGTCCAGGTCAAAATCTGGCTGTAGCTCCAGGTGTAGTTCGTGGGCCTGCCGTCGGGATTCAGCTTGTAGGCATGGCTGTAGGTCTGGTAGGTAATGTCATCAGCGATGAGGTTGTAGGTCAGCTTCATCGACGGCCTAAGCGTGTAGGCCAGCTTGATTTGGCCGGAAAGCTTCTCGTAGGGATTCATGGGCACTGGCTTGTTGTCGCCCGTCTGCTCGATGTGCCACTTGCTCGGGTCAGGATTGCTAAAGTCGTTGGAATCGGCGGGCATATAGCGGCGGATGCCGTAAAGATAGCCATCGCTGTCGTAATAGCGGCCACTCAGGAAAAACGTCGCCTTGCCCTTCAGACCTGGGATGGGACCACTGAGGCTCGCCCGCGCATCGATGGTGGCCAGCGGATCGATGTCATTGATGTTGTAGAACAGCGAAGTGTCGCGGCTGACATAATCCCCCACATACACCGCGGCCTCGCCGCTGTAGTGCGCGGCCCCCTCCTTAGTCACGATGTTCACCACACCGGACATGGCCTGGCCGTACTCTGCGTTGAACGTGCCGCTCACCAGCTCTAACTCTTGGATGGCGTTGTTCTCCACAGAAACCGCCATGCTCGAGTTGAAGCCGTCGGTCACCGAGATACCGTCCACCAAATAGGCGATTTCTCCGGAGCGGCCGCCTCGCACGTGGATCTCGCCTCCGCTACCGCGGACCACACCCGCCTGCAGCTCCAACACCTGGAAGAAGTTGTCCACCGGCATCTGCTGGATCTGCTCGGCTGCCACCACTGCCCTACTGGAGGTAGCGTCCACCTGAATGAGGGGGCGCTCTGCGGTCACGGTCACCGTTTCGCCCAGCAGCACGGTGGCCTCAAGCTGGCCATTGACCTCAGTGGTGTGGTCGACGCTGACGCGTACATCCACCGTGCGCACGCTCTTGTAGCCTATCATCGTCATGCGCACCACGTACGTGCCTGGCGGTACGTTGAGGATCACATACCGCCCTTGGGCGTCCGTGGCCGCACCCATGTTGGTCCCCTCCAACACCACGTTCACACTGGGAAGTGGTTCGTTCGTCTGCGCGTCCGTCACTCGTCCGGCGATTTTGCCGGTCGTGCCGGCCAGCGCCGCGTTCACCCCCATGGCGCACAGAGCGAGCACCAAGAATAGCTTCTTCATCGCTTTCCTCTTCCTCCTTGCTCATCAACTGGGAACCAGTCAAAGCGAAAGCACACGAGAACGTCTCGGCTTAAAAGCCGACCACCAGGGAGTAGCGGTGCACACCGGTCAGGCGACCGAAATCGGCATACGAGTAGTCCAGGGCAAGGCTGGCAGCCCCGCCGAACGACCAGCGCACGCCGCCCCCGACGGTCAGCCCCCCTTCCAGCTCATCCATGCCCATGCCTCGGTAGCCGGCCCGCAGGAACACCAGCTCGCGCACTGCGTATTCGAGGCCGGCATTGAGGTACTCGTAGTTATCGTTGGGGTGCACGGCGTCCGCGGCGAGGGTCAGTCGATTGAAGCCGGTGCGAAGAGCGTCGAAGCTGATGCCGATCTTCAGGCTCAAGGGCAAGTCCCAGCGGTTCACTTCCAGGGCCGCCCTGATCTGGTCGTTATTTCCCTCGATGGTACGGTCGGGGTCCACATAGAGCAAATTGGCCCGTCCTTCCATGCGCGACTTGGTGCCGAAATTGGACATGCACACGCCGATCTTCAGGTCGCGGTACTTGCTGCGAAAGAAGGTGCCGATGTCCAAGGCCACAGCGCTCGAGGACATGCTCCAGATGTTCTGGCGGATGAACTTGCCGTTGAAACCGATGGAAAAACGGTCAGTCAAGGCGCGGGCGTAGGAAAGGCCCAGCGCCAGGTCGTTGGCACCAAAGAGCTCTCCGGTGCCTTCCGGCTCAAAGACGGTGCGCACCTTGTCGTCGGGCACGGCGAGAGAAGTCACGAACATCCCCACAGTGCCAGCGTTACCCAGGGGAACTGCCAGTGCGGCAAAATCGTAGCTAATGTCCGCCAGCCACTCCACGTGCATGAAAGTGGCCTGGTTGCCTTGAAGCTGTGTCAGACCGGCGGGGTTCCAGTAGATGGCGTTGACGTCATTGGCCGTGGCCACAAAGGCCTCGCCCATGGCCGTGGCGCGGGCGCCCACACCGATTTTGAGGAACTGGGCACACGTGGTACCGGACTTGGTCACCTGAGCCACCACAGCCCCGTACCAGGCACCCACGAATGCGGCGATCAGCACTGCACAAACTGCCTTCTTCATCTCAGCCCTCCACATGACAAGGACCGGCGCTTGCTCAGTTGCCCGCCCAGTCACTTGATCACGGCCAGGCGGCCAATCTTCTGCCCGAATCCAGGGGCGTCCACGTGGTAGATGTAGACACCGGAGGCAATCTCCAAGCCATCCTTGGACAGCAGGTTCCATTTCTCGGAGCCGTCAAATACCGTACTGTGATGCTCGATGGTCGCCACGTGCTCGCCAACGATCGTGTAGATACGAATGGTGCAGTCTTGGGGCAGGTGGATAAAGTCCACGCGCCGCTCTCCGCGCCCCACCGAGAAGACCTCCGGTGGCGGCGTCTCTAACCCCGAGGCGGACACGTAGGGGTTGGGTACCACGGCAATCATGTCCAGCAGCCGCTTCTTGGCCTCCCCCTCCTTGGGGACCTCGATATGCGCCGGCTGTCCCTGCACCACGTAGCGGTCGATGCTTTCAAAAGGTTTGGCAATGAAGACCCGAATCACCGAGTTGGGTCTGGGGGTATCATACTGCGTCGGCTCAGTCGGTGGCAGGAAGGTGACTTCCCACGTCCCCTTGAGCGTGCTGCCATCGCGCACCAAGGCGACCACCCTGTCGCCGACAGTGGGAGTGTGGCTGTTGTCAGTGTCGTAAAACACCATCTCCAGCTTCGTCCCCTCGCTGGCGTTCCACACCTCAAAGGTCACCGGCTGCGGATTGACGAACATCGAGGTGTCGCGGATATGGTCGAAGAAGCGGATCTCGATGTCCCTGGGTAGCTTCTTGCCGCCGGCGAACGCTAAAGCTCGCAGCGCAAAGACCGCTGGGCCCGCGGTCCACTTCACCGAGTCCACCGCGATGGAGCCTACGTCCTTGATCTCTGCCTCATACGGCCCGAACCGGAAGGTACCATTCCAGAGCGTTTCGATGTCGCCCACCTTGAGGGGCCCCACCACCTGCTGCCCTGCCGCTGTCGTCACGCTCACCCGGGTGGGTTGGTTGGCGGCCGTGGCAAAACCGATTACGTAGGTGGTGGTGTCCACGAGTGTGCGGTCCAAGACGCGGACCTTTAGGGTGGCGGTGCTGTAGCCTGCCGCATGCGTCGTGGCGCAGGTGGCATCCACCAATCCGGCAGCAGGGGCAGAGGGCACCGCCGCCTTGACGTTCGGGCCGTCGACGATGCGCGGGCACTCCAGCGGCGGCACGTTCCCCTCCACACTACCCCGGTCATAGGCGGTCACTGCGTAGTAGTAGGTCAGCCCGTTTACGAGCCCGGTATCCGTGTACGAATGCACCAGGCCTGTGTTCTTGCCCAAATAGAAGTGCAATCCACTCTCGAACTCCACCGGATGTGTGCCTTCTATGTTGTTGACGGCATCGAACTGCGCCAGCGGCACAAAGGCCACCTGCACGCCGCGGTTGTTGGTGATTGGGTCTCCCCACTTGATCTTGTCGTTGCTCCGGTAGATCTTGTAGCCCTCAAAGTCGGCGCCGAAAACCGGGTCAACCGACTTCTCTGCCGCATCGTCCCAATAAATGGTCACGCGCCGGTCTCCAGGTACCACCCAGACATTCGGTGGATCGGGCGGCTTGGTGAACTGGAAGTTGAGCTTGTAGATCCAATCGGCCACAGCCGCATTGGCCAGCAGGTCTTCCTTGTTCTGCCCCAGCAGGATGGCAATGGACATGCGCTCCGTCTCGCCCGGCTTGAGGGAGAAATAGCCGGAGCCGAAGATAAAAATATTATCCTGATTCTGTTGGATGCCGGTGGGGTTGAAACTACCCGGCGTCATGCGCTGCCACATCTTGTCGTCCATGGCCGCCACCTCGGTAGCGTAGACCGGGGCAGCGAAACTGGTCAGGCCCAGTTGATCGCTCTCGTCGGGATCCAGATGCTCAAAATCGGGCTCGCCGCGGTCTGGCCGGCCGTTGCCTTCAGTGCCATCAGGGTCTGGCCCGGGATAGGCAGGATGCCACCAGCCCAGGCCATCGGAGCCGACGTCGTCGGACTTGCCGTCCAGATCGCCAAGGTCATCGATGCGGCCGTCGTGATCATCATCGATGCCGTTCCACCAGTTCTGCTCAGGCGTGTCGGCTTTGGCCAACTCATCGGTCGCCTGCCAGTCGCCGTCGTCGTCAATGCCGTTGCGCTGGGATTCGTCCACCAGGCCGTCACCGTCATTGTCAATGACGTCATTTGCCACACCCGGGCTCTCCAAGAACTTGAACCCCAGCATGCCCAACTCCGACCAGGGAATGCCAAAGTCGTTGCTCGACCCAGGGTTATCCCATGAGTAGACCATGTTGCGCACGCGGTGCGTCTCGCCGGTGAAGCTGTCCTTGCCCTGCGTGTCGATGAACCCGGCCCAGTCATCGGAAAAGTCGCCTGCCCCACCGATGTGCGGGTCACCGATCATCCCCACCACCACTTTGTCCAGCGTCTTGTCGCTCACGTTGGTGATTTCGAACTGGAAGAAAATGATATCCTCCGCCACCGAGGCCGCATACTGATAGCCCCGCGCCGTGACCTGGATGCCGAGCCCGCGGCGGGTCGGGTCGTTGACAAAGGGGTAGTACTCAAACTCGGCGTTCCAGCGGTCATCCATGACGTAGTAGCTCTCCAAGTCGGCAATGATGATGTTGTTGCCGTACTGGCCGGGCCACATCAGTTTGCCGTTGGCGTCGTGAGGAAAGAGCTCGCCCCAGGTCTCGGGCCGGTTGCTCATGGCAATGCCGCCCTTGTCCCGCTGGGCCTTGGGCCAGGTGGCGTACACCTCCGGGGCAACCCCATAGCCGGGCAGCGGCTCCCACCCCCAGGCATTGATGCCGCCGGTAATGTCATCGTCGCCGCCGTCCAGCATGCCATCGCTGAAGATTTGCACCGTGGCCCCCTTGGCGTCGACTACCTCGGCCCCCACCAGCAGCCCGAACTCGTAGCCATAGCCCCGACCGCTGTAGATGGGCCACTCCACGGAGGGCTCGGTGTTGGGTGCGCCTACTGAGCCGTAGTTGTAGAACAGCGTGCGCACCTTGTTGCCGTCATGCAGACCGAACATTCGCTCGTGGTGGGAGGTGGGCTTGGCCAACGCCGCGGCCCGCGCCCGCTCCTCCTGCCACTGGCGGAATTCCTCCTTGCTCCAGTATTTCATGGGCTTGCCCCGTTGTCCTGGAGCGCCCTGCTGGGCGGCAGCCCCCGCCACAAGCACTACGAGCACGAGTATTCCCCCTGCCGCTTTCATCCATCCTTTGCTCATGATTACTCCCAGGGTTTGCCGAGTCGCTAACTGGCCACCTTTGCGATGGGCTTCAATCAGAACTCGAGGGCGAGGCCCATGAAGAGCTCGCGCGGCTTGGAATACCAGTGCGGACGGTTCTCCCACGCGTCGGTCATCACGCCGCCGTAACGGGCCAACCCATAACCGGTGCGTCCGGTGCTGTCCCACACAATGTTCTCATTCTTGCGGTCCAGCAGATTGTAGGCTTTCAGGTAGAGGGTCAGGTACACCTTCTCCGCACCCATGCGCCAGGGGAATGTCTTGTAGGCATGCAAGTCGAACTTGACGATGGGAATCTTGCGACCACTGTTCTCGGTGGCGACGCGCACGATCTCGTTCGCTCCCATCGGCGTGTACGGATAACCACTCTCAAACCGACCGATGACGTTCACGCCCCAATTCCGGGGGCGAGCAACGTTACCGTTAATGCGAAGCGTATGGGGCTGGTCCCAATCCAGGTACACCACCTGCTTCAACGGCTCGATGGACAACCGGTAGTCGCGGCGGGTGCGCGTCGGATCGGACTCATTACCTTCGGCAACTTGGTAGGTGTAGTCCACCGAGGCTGAGAAGAAATTGGAGAAGCGTTTGTCCAACGTGAGAGTGACGCCCTTCACATGGCCAAAGTCGCGGTTGATGTAAAAGGCGTAGGCGTCGCCGCTGGCAAAGCGGTAGATGCGCTGACCCAACAGGTTGCGGATGTCGCGGAAATAGGCTTTCACATAGACTGCCACGTCCTCAGCCAGCTGCTGTTCGAAGCCCAGCTCGTAGCTGATGGTCTTCTGGGGCTTCAGGTCCGCATTGCCGATGTCGGTTTCGATGACTCCGGGTTTGACCTCAAAGTCCGGGTTGTGGTAAAGACGCGAATAGGGCGGAATCTGGAAGAAATGGCCGTAGGAGAAGAAGAGCTTCCCCTTGTCGGTAATCGGGTGGGCCAAGGAGAAGCGCGGGCTCAGTTGCGTCTTCACCGAGGCGGGCTTCAAAATCGGCTGCCCCTGCACGACCCAGCCAGTCAGGTAGTCGGCAGCAGGGTCGAAGTAGTCGAAGCGCAGCCCGATGTTGACCACCATGTCGGCCAGTTCGATCTTGTCCTGCACGTAGGCGGCCAGTTCCACAGGAAAATGGTGGTATTTATTGTTAAAGCGGCCGGCCGCATCGATAATGTCGCCGCGGATGCCGTTGCCGTTATCGTCCCCGGCGTCTGTCCACGCTCCATCCAAGTTGATGTCGGTGAAGGGCTCACCAGGGGTGTACAGGCCGTCGCCATTCTCATCGACGAACGGCTCCGCACGCTGGTCAACCAGCACGTCGTAGTCGTGCTGGTACAGGTCGTGGCGCTTCGCCTCCAGGCCCGCCTTCATTTCGTGAGCGCTGCCCAGTTGCGCGGTGATGTCGAACTTGCCCGACCAAGTGATGGCATTTTGCACCAAGCGGCTGTTCACCGTGCCGCCGGTGTAGAACTCATAGTTGGAGTCCTCTTTGTAGTAGCCGCTCCACACGTAGCGAGGGTCCCTGGGGTCCTCGTAGGCATAGTAGCGGTATTGGTTCCAAAAGTAGGACCCGACCACCGTGTAGAATGCCCTGCTGGAGAGCTGGTGGGTGAGCTTGAGGCTGTGGCGTTCGCCGCGCTCAAAGTGCTGCAACTGCCCCTCGACGATGAACTTGCGGCTATGGTCGTAGTTGCGCCAGCGATCGTTCTGGTAGAGGCCGGTGTATTCCAGCTTCATTCCAGGGGAGAGGAAATAGGAGAGCTTCGCCTGCATGTTTCTGCGCAGGGCCGGGTTCATGGCCACGATCTTCCCGTCGCCGGTGCGAATCGAATCGGCAAAGTCCGTGGGACTGTGCAACCGTATGCCGTAGAGGTAGCCGCTGTCATCAAGGTAGCGGCCGGAGAGGAAGAACGACAACTTCTTGCCCAAACCAGGCACCGGACCGCCGAAACTGAGCTCCAGCTCTTTGGTGTTCAAGGGGCGAAAGGCGTAGTGGTCGCGAATCTGCTTGTTGTACTCGATGGCATAGTCGGTGAGAATGTCCCCTGTCTGCAAAGAGAGAGCCCCCGTGTACGACTGCCGCCCCTCCTTAGTCTGGATGTTGATGACGCCAGAGAGGGCCTGTCCATACTCAGCGTTAAAAGAGCCGCTGATGATGGACAGCTCCTCGATGGCGTTAGTGGCCACCTGCAGTCCGAGCGTGTTGCTAAAGGGGTTGACGTTGGCGACTCCATCGACGAGATAGGCGATCTCATCGGCGCGGCCGCCACGGATGTGGATGGCGCCGTCGCGGTCGACCGAGACGCCCGCCTTGGTCTCCACCATCTGCTGGAAGGTCTCAACAGGCGCCGCGGCGATTTCGTCGGAGGTGACAACTGCAGCGCTGGCCGTGGCGTCCCGCTGGATCAGCGGCCGCTCGGCCACCACCGTCACCGTCTGCCCCAGGTCTAACACCGTCGGCGAAAGTTGAAAGTTGACCTCGGTGGTCAAGTCGGTCTTGACACGCACATTCTCCACTACCGACGTGGTATAGCCCATCATGGTGGCGCGAAGCTGGTAGGTTCCTGCTGGCACATTGAGGATGAAGTAGCGTCCTTCGGCGTCAGTTGCTGCCCCCATCATCGTCCCGTGCACGACCACGTTCGCACCAGGCAGAGGTTCCCCTGTCTGGCTGTCGCGCACGAGACCGGCGATCTTACCCGTGGTACCACTCCAGGCACCGGGGAGGATAGCGAGAAGCAGGAAGGCTACCACGAGAGCTCGGACCGTTCTCATGACCAAATCTCCTCTCGCTAGTGGCTCGAGGTGGCAATGCGCCACCTCTCTCAATCGTTGGCAGACATCACCTGGCGGCTCTGCCTCCTGAGCAGAAGAGAGGCACCTTTGACCAGGCTGATCATACGCCCGCAATATAAGGAATAGCATCGTTTTTGTCAAGACAAAAGTGCGGGCGCACGCGTTCCCCACAGCAATTCTCCCCGGGTCCACCGCGATCCCGCCCATGGATGGCGGAGACCAAAGAGCCCCCATTCCAGCGGAATGGTGTGAGGAGGAGTCTCCGGACCGGCATACCCACGCGCGGAGGTCGCCGTTCACCCCCTTGGCCGCCGTCCGCTGCAGGGGCCACGCTCTCCAGAGTTCCGGTACAACCAGGCCGGGGTAACCCATTGCCCAGTCTTGTCGACTCTGCTCGTGCGGGCATGAAGAAAAAACGCGGAGCCCCCTTCGCGTCGAGGGCTCCGCGTTCGTGAAAGGCGTGAACGGTTACCTTGCCAGAATCATGTTGCGGGTCAGGCTCAGCGACCCCATCTTCACGTGGCAGAGGTAGACCCCGCTGGGCAGGCTGCGACCGAGGTCGTCGGTGGCATCCCAGATCAGCTCATGGGAACCGGCAGGCTGCAGCTTGTTCTCCTGCAGGGTGCGCACCAACCTGCCGGTGCTGTCGTAGATTTTCACCGTCACATGCTCTGGCCGCGGCATTTCGTACACGATGGCCGTAGTGGGGTTGAACGGGTTCGGGTAGTTCTGGTGGAGCTTGAAGCTCTGCAGCACCGGGGCTCCAGGAATAATCTCCACGGCCGTGACGCCCTTGCCCTCGATGATCATGAGCCAGTCCTGCGTGTCGGCATCTCCGGTCTCGTGGGCAATCAGCAGCTCCGGCTCGCCGTCACCGTCCATGTCGTGGATGGTGTTGTTGCCGGTCTGCCAGAAGTTCTTGTTGTCGCCCGGGAAGCAGACGTCGTACACGCGCGCCTCGGCGGTATCGGGCGGGTACTGGTAGATCATCTCCCAGGTGTAGCTGGTGGAGTCGGCCTTGTCGCCGCCCACGTACTCGATGCGGAAGACCTTGCCAACCCAGTTGCCGCCGACAAAGATGTCAGTCTTGCCGACGCCGTCATAGTCACCGGCAGTGAGGCCGCGCGTGCCGTTCGGTGAGGCCATGCCCACCTGGAAAAGGTTATCCACCCCAATGGTGGCCAAATTGGTGACGTCGCCGATAAAGCCAAAGTAGCCGCGGTTGTCACCGCTCACCACCTCGTTCTTGCCGTCGCCGTCCAGATCCACATTGACGGTGCCGTGAATGGCCGCCCACAGCATGTCGCCCCCGGCTACCGTGTAGTAGTCGTAAGTGTCGGGCCCCACACCTTCGTAGAAGACAAACAAGTCTTTAGAGTAGGAGGGGAAAAGCGCCTCCAGCTTGCCGTCGTTGTCGACGTCGGTGATGGCAGCGTCGTAGATGGAGTTGACATCGGTGGTGGTGTCCATCACCTCAATCTTGAACTGGGTGAAGGGGCCAGCAAACTCGCCGAGAAGGGAGAAGATCATCAAAGCGTCGTTTTTGGTGGCGCTGCTGAAGTTGCGAAAAGCGCAGGCGACTTCGGCAACGCCGTCGCCGTCGACGTCAGCGGCAGCCATGCCGGCGGGACGGGTGTTCGTGCCAGGCTTCGCCTCAAAGTTCCAGGTGGCGGTTGGCGAATCCCAGGACGGCAGACCGGTAGGAGAGCCCTCGAACACGTACAAACGGACAGGGTTGCCATCCGGAGTGGGATAGCCTGCTCCGTAGGGGATGCCAATGAGCAGCTCGTGCCAGCCGTCGCCGTCCATGTCGGTCACAGCACAGGTGGGGAAACTGGCTGCGCCTGTAGCAAGGGAAGTATCCCTGAAAGCCCAAATGAGCTCGTAGGTATCCTTGCCCGTGCACTCGTAGAGGTACACGCAGGCCCCATCGTCCAACTCGCCGTAAGGGCCATTGGGCTGCGACTCGTCGGTGAGGACGAAAAACTCCCACTTGCCGTCGTGGTCAAAGTCGTAGGCGGCGTGCACCTCGTCCACGCAGGTAAGGTGGTCAGGGTCAAATTGGTGCACCCCGAACTCCTTGTGAAAACCCTGCGCCAAAAACTGTTGTGCACTTGCCCCACCCACGACCAGCAGCATGAAGCAGCCCACCATCGCCAAGATGCCAATCGCTTTGTTCATGGTGTCACCTCCTCGCTACGTGGTTCAGAACAGCACCCCTGGCTCGGTAATCCTCTTGCGGCTCTCATCACCTCCTTCAGCACATTTCATACGAGGGCTCATTGTGGATTGGACGGTCAACATTTTAAGCAAATTTCTCCTATTTGTCAAGAACAAAATTCATGCGCAGGCGAGAAAATTCGGCCCTCGCGGTGCGACCTCTCACCACTGCCCGACGGCCGCGTCACATCGCGGAAACGTCGGCCACGTCCATGGCCCGCGTTCTTCCCGCGCGTGGGCCACTGAACATTCTTCCGCCGCACGCGGCAGGGGCCGCTTCCTACCTCCGCCCAGATCTCTCCCAGCATGCGGCGGACGGCATCTGTAGGCTCATCCCTTCTGCTCTCTCGTCGGCCGAGGCCATGTTCCTCGCGCTATCCCAGAGGCCAGGTGCTGCTGGCCATTTCGCCTTCCCCCAGTTAGGCACAGGCCCGGCGGGACTTGCCCCGGTCGGAAGCGCAATGGTGGATTTCCGCGCAAGGTGGTCGCTTTCTGTACACAAAATCTGTCAACATTGTCACGGTTGTCGCCAGGATCCCTGCTTTTGCCCTTGTCGAGTTTCGTCCTTGCGCGCCACGGTCCTCCTAACACCACAAAAACAAGGCAACTGTCCCGTCCCCCACGCAAGGTCAGACCTGCCTTGCCCGCCCAGGCGGAGGTGGCGGAGGATTCAACTGGCACAGGAGTTGCGAAAAGGGAAAACGAAAGCGCAGAGCGCGCGCTTTTCGACCAATGCCATGAAGGAACTTGAAGCGATAGAGAGGAGGAAGGCCGTCATGAGAACGCGGAGTGTGTTGTTCTACGACCCCGCGAACGGAAAGCCCAACGCAATCAGCAGCGAGTTCCTCGCAGCAGGGTACCATTGCCGCCATGCGAGCACGCGAACTGAGGCATTGCAAATTGTCGAGAGTCAGAGACCGGATGCGGTGGTGGTGTTCATCGATCGGTGCGGCGAGGACGGCTACTCGTTCTGCCGCTTGGTCAGGCAGCAGCTCAACCTGCGTCGCATGGCGCTCATCATGGTCTCATCGCAGTGCAGCGAAGAGGACATCATCCGCGGCTACGAGGCGGGCGCAGATGACTATGTCAGCAGCCTGAAAGGTCCTCGGGAGCTTGTGGCCCGCGTCGGGGCAGTGATCCGCCGCATCTCTGACTTTGATCCGGCCAAGATAAAGGTCAAGGACATCGAGATCGACTTGGACCAACAGCAGGTGCGCAAGTCGGGCAAGCCCCTGGACCTGACCTACATCCAGTTCAAGCTCCTGTACCTCTTGGCATCACGTCGGGACAAGACCTTCTCCCGCGAGGAGATCCTGGATCGCGTCTGGGGGAGAAACGTGTGCGTTACCTCGCGTACCGTGGATGTGCATGTGAAGCGACTGCGGGAGAAACTCGGCGAGCACAAGTACCCCTCGCGCTACATTCAGACCGTTCACGGCACTGGCTACCGCTTCATGCAGTAACCGTGCTTTTCCTCCCTCCAAAGAACCCCCGACCTGTGGCCGGGGGTTCTCCTTTTTTGACCAATGTCCGTCGGGGGAAGTCCGTTTTCGCTCAGCGGAGCAGATATCTGAAGGTGATGATGCCAGTGACTTCCTTCTGCGGTGCGCCCGGCGGCAGCGGGTTGAATCGCCATTGGCGCAGCGCCTGGAGGGTGATGCTCTCCAGAGTGGCGTCGCCCTTGAGCACAGGCACCATCTCGCCCACGCTGCCATCGGGCAGGACGACAAAGCGGACGCGCACCACTGCCTCGCGCTGCAGCCCGTGCGGGTACTCCGGGATGACTTTGTACAAAATCTGCCGGTTGGCAGCCTCCCCCTCGATCTTGAAGCTCTCCTGGCCGCCGCCAGCCATCCCTGGGGCCTGGGGTGTGCTTTCCCCCATTTGGCCCGTTGCGGCCGTGGGGGCGGTCGGTTTCCCTTCGATAGCTTCCGGCTCACGCGTCGGCGTCTCCATTGGGACAGCAGAGCCTGGTGCAGGCGCCGCTGTCTCTGGCGCAGGCTGTGCCGCAGGCACCTTTTCCGCGGTTCTGGCAGTCAGCTCCGGGGGTTCTTGCTCCAACATGCGCCTCTTCGGCACGCTCACCACCTCCTCGGCTGCCGCAGGGTGCTGCACCACCTGCTCCCCCTTGGGGCTGGACTGCGATGGCGCCATCTGGTCACTCACCCTTTCCCCCATCTGGCTGCTGGCCCTTTCTCCAGAAAGGAAGGTGACCTCGGCAAAGTCCGGGGGATAGTGCTCCAGTCTTACTGCGAATAGTGCCAGCACCAGAAACAGCAGGGCGTGCAGGGCCACCGAGACTATGGTGCCCCGGCCGATGTCGGCGCGCGCAAAATGGCCGATGCGCACTGCTAAGCTCATCTCACATCCCCGGCTGCGTCGCGATCAAGAACTGCTCGCCACCTGCTAACTTGGCAATGTCCACAATCTGGATCGCGCGCTCCAAGCTCAAATCCTTGTCGGCTCGGATGACCACGACTTTGCTGGCACCTTGATCCAACAACTTCCTGAGCTCCGCGCCGAGCTCCGCCAGCGTTACCTGGCGCGTGTTCAAGAAGATGCGCTCGTCGCGGGTCACCGTCAGGAAGATGCGATTCGATTGGTCTACCTGTCCGCTCACCGCCTTCGGCAAACGCACCTTGATTCCTGGCTGCACCACGTACGACGAGGAAAGCAGGAAGAAGATGAGCAGAAGCAGCACGATGTCCGTGAGGGAGATGGCGGAAAAGAC
>JACIZP010000023.1 GCA_014359355.1 Calditrichota bacterium
GACCACCACGCCCACCTGTGGCCCCCCTTTCCAGTACTCGCCCCAGACAAACAGGATGAATCCTAACGTGGCACCCAAGAGCAGCCCCACCAGGAGCTCTTTCCGCACCACCTGAAACCAGCGCTTAGGTGTGAGCTCGCCGAGCGCCAAAGCACGAATGATGAGCGTCGCCGACTGCGAGCCGGTGTTGCCCCCGCTGTCGATGAGCACGGGAATGAAGAAGGCCAGCGCGACGATCTTCGCCAGCGTCTCCTCATACATGGCAATGACCGAGGAAGAGAGAAAACCTGCCACCGCCAAGAGCGAGAGCCAGCCGACCCGCTTCCGGTAAAGGCTCCAAAACGAGGCGGCATTGTAGCTGGTCTCCAAAGGAGCGATGCTCGCGCCTTTGTGCACGTCTTCGGTAACCTCTTCCTGCAAGACGTCCAGCACGTCGTCGACGGTCACTATCCCCAGAAGCACATTCTCCTTGTCCACCACCGGCAGCGCGTTCAGGTCGTAGTGCTGGATCAGCCGGATCGCCTCCTCCTGGTCGGCACTGGCCTCGATGGCTACGTACTTGTGGTCCATGATGGACTCGACGCTCTGGCTGGGTTCCGCCAGGATGATGCGCCGGATGGGCAGGTCGTCCAACAAGTGGTCGTCGTCGTCCACCACGTAGATGACGTTGATCGTCTCCGCGTCCCTGCCGTAGCGCCGAATGTGGCTGACCGCTTGCTCGATGCTCCAGTGCGAGCGGATGGCCACATAGTCAGGAGTCATCAATCGGCCGACGCTCTCCTCCGGGTAGCCGAGGAGCTGCAATGCCTCGCGCCGGTCAGCGGGCGAAAGGAGATTGATGAGCTGCTGTGTGACCTTCCCTGGTAGTTCCTCGAACAACTCGGTGCGGTCGTCCGGAGAAACCTCTTCGAGAAGCATCTTCACCTGTTCATTGGTGAGGCGCTCCAGGAGCTGGCGCTGCTTGTCCGGCTCAAACTCGGCAAAGACCTCCGCTGCGAGCTGCCGAGGGAGCAAGCGGAAGAGAATCACACGATCTGCCTCGTGCAAGCTCTCCAGGAGGTCGGCGATGTCCGGGGCAGGCCAGTCGGCAATGGCTTCCTTCAGCGTCCGCCAGTCCTTGGCCTCGATGAGTTCCTGAATCTCCGGCAACAGCAGTTCTTTCAGCATAGGCCACCTCGCATGGCATCCTGGGAGCATCGACACCAGCATGTACAAGGGCGACTGTCGGGCAAAGTCCTTGGCCGTGCGCGCGTTCCCCCTCCTTCGGCGGCGCACCGTTGCCGCACTGCGACAGTCTGAGGGCTCAGTCTGAGAGGAGACCGCGAAGGTCACAGCTCTACACCTCCTGGGCGACATCACCTCGCCACGGCGGGGGCACCGACGCAGGCCTCGGTGCCGACGGCAGCAGCAATGTCAGGGAGTGACCTCCACCAGGAGGCGCTATCAGTCTGGTTGTGCAAATATACAAAATTTTCCCACACCTGCAACAGGTAAATGCTGGCGCGCCAGTGTTGTTGCCCACTCCCCAAGTGTGTAACGTCCCCGCACGAGGTGGCACCTCGGTTGCAACTGCCAGTGCACTCGGCCCCACCTTGCCTTTTGGGATGCCATGCATTTCGCCCACCCCTATGGCCTTACGACCAGCTAATCCCTCGAATCTCCCCTTTCGAAGACAAAGTACAGGCACGGCAACAGCAACAGCGTCACCAACAGTGAGAACAACAAGCCGCCGATGACCGCAATGGCCATAGGCTGCAGCATGTCGCCGCCTTCGCCCCAGTTGATCGCCAGCGGTAAAAGTCCCAGCACCGTGGTGGCCTGGGTCATCAGAATCGGGCGCACGCGCAAGGGCGCGGCTTCGAGAATGGCTTCTTTCAATTCCAGCCCTTTCCGGCGATACTCATTGATAAATGAGATCAGCACCACACCCTGGGTGGCAATACCGCCGGTCATGATGATCACGCCGATTAGCACCGTAGCGCCGGCGGGAAAATTAGTCAACAGCAATGCGGCCACCACCCCCACAAAAGAGAAGGGGACGCCCAGCAAAATCAACAGCGGCTGTTTGAACGAGTTGAATTGAATCGCCAGAATCACGTAGGCGAAGAACAGGGCAAACAGGATGATCTGCAGCATCGTCCTCTGGCTCTCTTTCATCATATAGACCTGGCCGCCGAGATCGAAGGAATACCCTTCCGGCAGACGAATTTCCGCCAGTGCCGCGCTGACCGCATTGGCCATCTCACCGATACTGGCGCCGGCGGTCACATCGCTGGAGACAACGATTTGTTTCATCTGGTCTTCCCGTACGATTTCCACCGGCCCTAACCTTGGGACGACTTGAGCCACGGTGCGCAGCGGCAACTTCAGATTACCCGGCGCGTCGAGATAGAGATTTTCAATATCCTGTCGGGAGCGAATGTTGGTCTCCGGGATCATCACCCGGATGTCGTAATATTCGCCCGCCTCACGGAACTGGGTGGCCACCGCGCCATCCACCAGGTTACGAGCCGCCTGGGCGACCGCCTGGGTCGATAGCCCGGCGTCAGCCAGCCTCAGCCGGTCCACTAAAATCTGGTATTCCGGTTTGGTGATCTGGGTGCCGATGCGCACATTGG
>JACIZP010000024.1 GCA_014359355.1 Calditrichota bacterium
GCGGCGATGCAAGAGATTATCACGTTAGAATGCTCAGAGTGCAAGAACAGGAACTACACGACGACGAAGGACAAGAAGAAGCACACTGCGAAGCTCGAGCTGCGCAAGTACTGTCCGTTTTGCAAGCATCACACCCTGCACAAGGAGACCAGATAGCCCCGCAGCACGGATGGTACGCAGCGGCACAGGCCTGTAGCACAATTGGCTAGTGCACCGGACTCCAAATCCGGCGGTTGGGGGTTCGAGTCCCTCCAGGCCTGCCGTCGGAGAGAGCGTCACGCAACGCTCTCTCTTCGCAACAAGGAAAAGCCAGAGAGTGACCCATGTTCGAAAAGGCGATCAACTTCTTGCGAGAAGTGAAGATTGAGATGGCGAAGGTGAGCTGGCCCACGCGTGAGGAGCTCAAGGGGTCCACTACCATCGTCATCATCACCACTTTGCTGTTCGCCGTCTTCATCTTTATTACTGACCAAATCATTTCCCGTATTGTTGGGGTCATCTTCAGGCTGGCCGGTTAGGCCGTGGACAGGTATGGATCTTCGGGGCGCGCAGATTTGGAAAATGAAGAGCTAAAATGGTATGCCGTGCACGTGCTCTCCGGTCACGAGCGCAAGGTGAAGGCCTATTTAGATAACGAGATCGACAGGAGCGGGCTTCGGCACAAGATCAAAGAGGTCCTTCTCCCCGCCGAGCAGATTACGGAGATGCGCCAGGGGAAGAAGAAGACTAAGAATCGCATCTTCTTCACCGGCTACCTTTTCCTGAATATGGTGCTCGACAAGGAAACGCAGCACCTCGTCTTAGAGACACCTGGCGTCACCAATTTTGTCGGTTCCAAGGCAAAGCCGGAGCCCTTGCGCCCCGAAGAGATCGATCGCATCTTGGGACGGGTGGATGAGTCGCGCGCTAAGGAGCGCATCCATGTGCCGTTCCGCGTCGGCGATGCAATCAAAGTCATCGATGGGCCATTCACCGACTTTACCGGGGTGGTGCAGGAGATTTACGAGGACAAGAACAAGCTGAGAGTCATGGTGAGCATTTTCGGTAGGTCTACGCCTGTGGAGCTCGACTTCTTGCAGGTGGAGTTGGAATCGTAGTGGAGCAAGAATGGCGAAGAAAGTCGTCGCAACAGTGAAACTGCAGATCCCCGCGGGCAATGCTACGCCCTCGCCGCCGGTGGGGCCGGCCCTTGGTCAGCACGGCGTCAATATCGTGGAATTCTGCAAGGCGTTCAATGCGCGCACCCAGGACAAAGTGGGCTACATCATCCCTGTGGTCATCACTATTTATGCTGACCGCACGTTCACCTTCGTCACCAAGACGCCGCCGGCGGCAGTGCTGCTCAAGAAGGCAGCCGGCATCGAGAAGGGCTCGGGCGAGCCGAACCGCACCCGCGTGGGCACCGTGACCAAGGCGCAGGTGCGCGAGATCGCGATGACGAAGATGGAAGACTTGAACGCCAGCAGTTTGGAAAGCGCCATTTCCATGATTGAAGGAACTGCCCGGAGCATGGGCATCAAGGTAGTGGATTGAACGCCACGCCTTACTTGTGCGGAGTCGGAATGAAACGGAGCAAACGATTTCAGCAGGCCCTTGCCAAGCGAGATGCGAGTAAGCAGTATCCTCTGGACGAGGCGGTGAAGCTGGTGAAGGAGACTGCCACCGCCAAGTTCGACGAGACTGTGGAAATAAGCGTCCGCCTGGGTGTTGATCCCCGCCATGCCGACCAGATGGTGCGGGGTTCGGTGACCCTGCCGCACGGGCTGGGCAAGACCAAGCGTGTCCTGGTCCTCACCAAAGGGGACAAGGAGAAGGAAGCCTTGGACGCAGGTGCCGACTATGTCGGATTGGATGAGTACTTGGAGAAGATTCAGGGCGGCTGGCTTGAGTTCGATGCCGTGGTGGCCACTCCCGACGTCATGGGGCAAGTGGGCAAGTTGGGCAAGATCCTCGGCCCGCGCGGTTTGATGCCTAACCCGAAGAGTGGCACAGTCACCTTCAACGTAGCCGAAGCAGTGAAAGAGATCAAGGCGGGCAAGGTGGATTTCCGGGTCGATAAATACGGCATCTTGCATGTGCCGCTGGGCAAGGCCTCCTTTCCGGCTGAGAGGCTGGTGGAGAATGTGAAGGCGTTCATGGAGGCGGTGCTGCGCCTAAAGCCTTCAACAGCAAAGGGGCAGTATGTGCGAAGCGTCACCCTTTCGAGCACCATGGGCCCGGGTGTCAAGATCGACCGCGGTGCTCTTCTCGATGAATTGAAGGCATGAGCATCACCCCTGGCGCGATGTGTGCGCAGATGTGAGGAAAGATAATGGCAAGACCAGAGAAAGAACGAGTCGTCGCTGAGATTACCGAAGGACTTGCGCGAGCACGGGGCATCTACGTGACTGACTTTTCGGGCCTCAACGTGGAGGAGGTGACTGAACTGCGCAAGGCGTTGCGGCAATCCAAGGTGCAATACCGGGTGGTGAAGAACACCTTGGCACGGCGCTCCGTGCAACAGGCGGGCTTTGAGCAGTTGCTTCCTCACCTTTCAGGCCCCACGGCCTTTGCCCTGAGCTTCGATGACCCCGGTTCGCCCGCACGACTGCTCCGGGACTTTGCGAAGAAGAAGAACAAGCTGGCCATCAAGGCCATTGTTTATGAAGGCGAGTTGGTAGATGCATCGCGTGTCGACGAGATTTGTGACCTTCCTCCGCGTGAGGTGATGTTGGCAAAACTGCTCGGCACCATGAATGCGCCGCTCAGCAGGTTGGTCTACACCCTCAATGGGATGCTGGCGCAGCTGGTCAGGGTGCTTGATGCAATTCGCGCCCAGAAGGAAGGACAAGCATCGCTCTAATGGGTAATTCTGGAGGAGAGAACATGGCAGAAGAGAAAGCTGCCCAGGAAGTGACCGTGGAAGGCAAGGGCGGTGATGGCAAGATCGAGGCGGTGATCAAGGCCGTCGAAGGCCTGACCGTGCTCGAACTGGCAAAGTTGGTCAAGGCTCTTGAGGAGCGGTTTGGCGTTACTGCCGCTGCGCCGGTGGTGGCCGCGGCGCCGGTGGCCGGTGCGCAGCAGGCGGGCGGAGAGGCTGCCCCTGCCGCCGAGGAAAAGTCCGAGTTCTCGGTGATCCTGCAGTCTGCCGGGGCACAGAAGATCCAGGTGATCAAGGTAGTGCGCCAACTGACGAATCTCGGCCTCAAGGAGGCGAAGGATTTGGTAGAGGGAGCTCCGGCTCCGGTGAAGGAAGGCGTCTCCAAGGAAGAGGCCAACGAGATCAAAGCCAAACTCGAAGAGGCCGGCGCCACGGTCGTGCTGAAGTAGGCCAGGGGCGAGAAGGCGGAAAAGCCCCCAGCTTGGCCTCGGTTGGGCTTTGAAGGTTTTTTTTGGAGCGAAAGGAAGTGACTTCCTTGGCGAACGTTGCGCAGGTAACGAGAAAATCTTTCTCGAAAATCGCATCGGCCATTGAGCTGCCTGATCTCTTGGACGTTCAGCTCAAGTCTTTCGATGAGTTCCTGCAGCCGAATGTGCCTCCTGACAAACGGCTGAATCAGGGGCTCCAGGCAGTATTCCAGTCGGTGTTCCCGATCATCGATAGCCGGGAGAATTTCCGGCTGGACTTTGTGGAGTACTACGTCGAAAGACCCCGCTACAGCGTCGAGGAGTGCCAGGAGCGCGGGGTGACCTATGCGGTGCCCCTGAAGGCGAAGCTCCGCTTGTCCATCAAGGATGAAAGTGGGGACGACACTTACGCCGAGACCATCGAGCAGGTGGTCTATCTCGGCAATATCCCCTACATGACGGAGCGTGGCACGTTCATCATCAACGGCGCCGAGCGGATTGTGGTCAGCCAGCTTCACCGTTCGCCTGGTGTCTTCTTCGATGAGTTGCGCCACCCCAATGGCCAGAAGCTCTTCAGCGCGCGCGTCATCCCCCTGCGCGGCTCCTGGGTGGAGTTTACCACCGACATTAACGACGTGATGTACGTGTACATCGATCGCCGGAAAAAGTTTCCGGTGACCACTCTGCTGCGCGCCATTGGGTATTCCACCGACAGCGAGCTCCTCGGCCTTTTTGACCTGAGCGTGGAGGTCCCCGCTAAAGCGGACAACCTACGCCCTTACCTCCACCACATCGCTTTAGAGGATATCGTCGACGAAGAAAGTGGCGAGTTGCTGTGTGAGCGCGACCAACGGCTCACGGAAGACGCCATTGAGCAGATCGACCGCTCCAGCGTGAAGAAGGTTCGCCTGCTGCGGCCTGAGAGCCCTTCGGGACCGGAGATTATCAGCAACACTCTGCGCAAGGACACTGCCCGCAGTGAGGAAGACGCTTACGCCGAAAAAGCGGTAAGGACGACCAAAAGTCTCATTTAGTCGTGACTGGATGTAACCCCGAAACAGTATCTCCTCACCAGGGCCGAGAAACGCAAAGTAGAAG
>JACIZP010000025.1 GCA_014359355.1 Calditrichota bacterium
GAGCTCATCCCTTGGTTGGAGGAGGTGGGGATCGAGGGGATTGCGCCCTTGGAGCGGATGGCGGGAGTGGACGTGGTAAAGATCCGGCAGCGCCACCCGCGCTTCAAGCTCATCGGCGCTTTTGACAAGCTGGTGCTGGACAAAGGGCCTGAGGCTATCCGCGCAGAATTCGAGCGCCTGTTACCCGTGATGCGGCAGGGTGGGTTTATTCCGTCGGTGGACCACCAGACGCCACCGCACGTGTCGTTGCAGCAGTACCGCGAATACCTGAGCTTGCTGCGGGAGTATTGCTCCAAGGCTGCGCTGCTTCAGGACGGCGCAATGGTGACGCCCGTCTCCTGAGAATGCTCCTTCACAAACGAGTAAAATGCTCAGCTTATAGAGCGTTGGCAGCGCCAATTAGGCCCAGGGGCCTAAAGGAGCTTTTTTAGAGTCTGCCTAGCTCTTTCCAGCGTCAGGTCGATGTCCTCGGGCTGATGCGCATAGCTGATGAACCATCGGTCGTTGGCGAAGATGCCCGCAGCGTAAAGTTCGTCGAAGAAAGCGTTGCGCAACTGCGTATCGCGCTGCGGCTCGCCAGTGGCAAAGGTGACCACGGGGGCGGGCGGAAGGCCGATGATCTTTACCGGTGCGTGAAACTCCTGAACGATCTCAGCAAGGCCTTTCATGAGCCGCTCGCCCATGGCAAAGATGTGCTCGTGGACGGGCTCTGCCTGCATGACCTCCATTGTCGCCTTGCAGGCGGCAAGGGAGAGGGTCTCGCCGCCATGGGTGATGGTGATGACGGTCTTTTCCAACTGCTGCATGAAGCGCCGTTTGCCGGCGAAGGCGGAGAGGGGATAACCGTTTGCCATAGCCTTCGCATAAGCGGCCAGGTCTGGAGTTACGCCAAAGTACTCCTGTGCACCCCCGCGTGCCAGGCGGAACCCGGTGAGCACCTCGTCGTAGATGAGCAGGGCCCCGTGCGTGTCGCACAGCTCGCGCAGGCGGCGGAGAAAGGGCGCACCGTCGGGATGCTGCCAATCGTATGGTTCGACGATGGCAGCAGCAAGCTGCTCGCCCCAGTCCGCGAAGGCGCGCTCTGCAGCTGGCACGTCACCATAGGGGACCACGTGGGTGTAGGCGCGAACCGTTGCCGGCACGCCTGAATTTGGCCAGTCGGCCACTGACCAGTCGTGGTAGCCGTGGTAACCGACGCTCAGCACGTGGTCGCGACCGGTGAAAGCCCGAGCCAGGCGCACGCAGGCCGTGCATGCATCCGCGCCTGTCTTCAGAAAGCGGACCTGCTCTATCCAGGGTACGTTCTGAAGCACCGCCTCGGCAGCCTCCAACTCCACAGGGCTGGCCATGCTGAAGAGCACGCCGCAGGACATCTGAGCGCGGACCGCCTCGTCCACCGCCGGGTGCTGGTATCCCAAGATTATGGGCCCCAGGGCGCAGCGGAAGTCGATGTACTCCCGGCCGTCGAGGTCCCACAGTCGGCAACCTTTGGCACGACGAATGAAGGGTGGCATGTGGGGCCATTCAGGTTTGTACCGCTTCGCATTCGTTTGGGTGGCCCAGGGGATAACCTGGAGGGCTCTTTCGTAGTGCTGGCGATGAGCGGAAGTCATGATGTGGGCCCTTTCTCAGCTTGTCTCGTGGCATGACGACTTTGAAAAGTATGTTCTTGCTATGAGGAAATCAAGCTGTTTTTCTGCAAACTACGCGGTACATGGCCGTTTGGTACTGACAAGTGGACTCTGTTGGGCATGAACATGCGCTACCTGGCACCTGCTGACTACTACGCTCTCCTGTTGTACGCCGTCTTGCTGGTGGGGATAGGCGTCTACTTCTCCCGATTTATGAAGGGTGCCAAGGAGTTTTTCGCGGGCGGCAACATGATACCGTGGTGGGTAAGCGGGATATCGCTGTACATGGGGAACTTCACTGCCTGGACCTTTACCGGGGCCGCGGGATTTGTGTACCACACTGGGCTGTTCGGGGTCATCTACTTCCTCACCTGGTCACTGGCCTTTTTCATCGGCTATCGGATCACTGCGGCCCGATGGCGACGCGCGCGCGTGGTCTCGCCGGTGGAGTACACGATCACGCGGTACAACGCCACGACGCGGCAGTTGGTGGGGTATGTCATGGTGCTCAGCGGCATGCTGGGCAGGGGCATCACTCTGACTGCTGTCTCCAAAATCATTGCCTCCACGATAGGACTACCCATCGAGTGGGTGATCCTCGCAGCTGGGGTGGTGATCCTCGTTTACACCATGCTCGGCGGGCTGTGGGCAGTGACCATTGCCGATGTGGTACAGTTCCTCATCCTCATCGCCGTCACCACTGTGGTTATGCCCCTCAGCCTGCAGCTGGTCGGGGGCCTTGGGCCCCTCTTGGAGCGGATTCCTCCGCTCGAATTGTCCCATTCCTACAGCGGCCTTCACTACGACGTTCACTATCTCATAGCCATCACCGCCTTCAACATCGTGAACGCCAATTGGGCACCGGCGCAGCGCTACTACAGCGTGCCGGATGAGAAAGACGCGAAGAGAGTCGGTCTGATGGGAAGTCTCCTCTTTCTCACCGTCCCAGTGCTATTCGGCATCCCCCCGTTGGTGGCGTCGGTGCTCTGGCCGGACCTCTCCAAAACGTCTTTCTTCGCAGGCCAGTTCAAGCCGGAGGACCTTGTCTATGTGGGCATTGTGCTCAAGACACTTCCCAAGGGCCTGATTGGCTTCTTCCTTGTGGCGATGTTTGCCGCAACCTTGAGCACGATCAACGCTGGTTACAACCTTGACTCCTCGGTCATCTCCAGGGACCTGTACGCGGGACTCATCAACAAGCGGGCAACGGATCGACAGATTCTGCTGGTGGGGCGGCTCGCTACCGTGTTTCTGGGCGTCGTGACCATGGGCACGGCCATCCTGTATGCCAAGAGCGACCTGGGCATCTTCAACCTGATGGTTGTCTTCCTGTCGCTCTTCTACATGCCTTTGGCCATTCCCCTCGCCTTTGGCTTGGTATTCAAGAGTCTGCCGCGATGGTCAGCCGCAAATGCGGTGATCGTAGGTACACTTGCCAGCGCGGTGACGCGGTTCGTGCTCCACTGGTCGGTGGGGTTCCAGCTCTACGCGACCATCGGGCTTACGTTTGCAACTCTCCTCCTGGCGCGGCCGCTTGCTTCTTTGCACAGGAAGAATCCGGTTGCGAGTGGCGGGGTAGCACTTCTGTGGGCTGCGGCACAGGCGGCGGTGCTGGTCGAGCTTGCGCCCCTTAGCGCGGTTGGCGTGGCGCTGGTGTGGCTGGCCTCCGCACTTTCTGCGGCCTCGCTGTACTTTTTTGCCAGGCTTAATGCACGAGAGTCCACCCAGGACAAGGCGGAAGTTGAAAAGTTTTTTGCAAAGCTGGCGGTGCCAATCGACGTGCAGAGCGAGGTTTACGGCGCAGGCAAACGCATCACGTCGAGTCTGCCATTGGTGGGGAGGCTTGCCATGGCGGTGGGAGCAGTTGTCTTCCTGCAGATGGTGGACCCAGCGTGCCGGGACGCCATCCCAGTGCGGCTGGCCGTTGGGGGGATTCTATGTGCGACCGGCGGCCTCTTTGCCTATCTTGGCAGGAAGATGGACAAACTGGCGATGACAACGGCATGAGCAAGGCCAATCTCACAAACAGGAGGAGAAGTCGTGGGAAACGATAACAGACGAGGAGTGACGCGCAGGGAGTTTCTCCGAGATGCAGGCATGGCCGCCAGCCTGCTGGCTGCGGCACCGACCATGGTGCGAGCCGGCAGCAAGGAAGTGGCAACCAAGGCATATGTTCCACTCGGCCTCCTTTTCTCTCCAGACGATGTGCCCGTGCTCCGCCGGAAAGCGGAGAGTCCTCTGTTCCGCAGCTACTGGCAGGGGCTGCTTGAGATGGATATCGCCCCGGATCGGCGCTTCCTGGAAAAGGAGATTGACCTGCACAACCATCTGCGCGATATCGACCGGGCATGCAAGATTCTGGAGCGAGAGGCCTTTGTCTACCTCCTCACCGGCAAGCGAGACAGGGGGAGCCTTGCCCATTTGGCCGTCAAGCGGCTGCTTGAATACCAAAAATGGGACTATTTCTTGGAAGCAGGTGTCTACACCATCGGATTGCAGCGGGCTCCGGCCACGACGATTGCAATGTCGCTTGCCTATGATTGGCTGGGCGGCCTCTTGGGCAAGGATGAGCGTAAAGAGATGCGGCGACAGATTGGCGACAAGGGCTGTGAGCCGTGCTACCGCTCGCTCTTTGGCATGCGTTATCCGGACAAGGTGGTAGGATGGGGGTTTGACCGGGAGAGCTATTGGGAAGACCGCGACATGCGTCGCTGGCCTGAGATCTTGGATAAGACGAACCTCAAGGCCGTCCCCATGGGTGCCCTCGCGGTGGGCGCCGCAGCCCTGGAAGGCTTTGACCAGCGGACCGAACGATGGTGGGAAATGGTGGAGTACAGCTACCGCACCTTTGTGAATCGCTTTGCGTGGGACGGCAGTTATGACGAGGGTGGCTCCTATTGGGACTACACCGCGCTGCACATGGCGCTCACCGCCGAAATGCTTGCACGCAAGAAAGGGTTGGACCTCTTCGACTTGGCAAACTACCCTGGCATGATGGAGTTCATTCTGGCGCTACAGATGCCCCACTACAGCGACCCGCACCATCTGGTGAACTTTGGCGACAGTGGCCGCGGTTTTGACTCGGCTGCCGGTTTGTGGATCGCCCGACGGTCCCGTGATGGCCTAGCGCAGCACGTCGCAATCCATCACGCAGACCGGCATAGCCCCTATTCGGTCATCTGGTTCGATGAAAGTGTCGCCCCGTCCACTCCACCACGACGAGAACATCTCAAGCACTTGACTTTGGATTGGGTCATCGCGCGGACCGGCTACGAACTTGACGACCTGGTGGTGGCCATGCGCAGTGGCGGGCCGGCCAACCACGAGCATGCCGACCGCAACTCCGTGGTGCTCAAGTGTTATGGCGAAATCCTGCTGGCGGATATCAAGCGACCACCGTACGACCACCGCCATCCCGCGTGGCTGCTCCGCACTTCGCCGGCCCACAACACCGTGCTCGTGGACGGCATGGGGCACCAGTACCACGACGGGAAAGAGGGGACCAACGCCTCCCAGGCAGCCGCGAAAGTGGTGCGCATTGGAGAACGCCAGGGGTACATGTTCTGGGCAAGCGACGCGACCCCGGCCTACCAGCTCGTCAATCCGGACATCGAAGTCGTCACCAGGACGGTGATCGTGGTCCCTGGGATCCCTTGCCTGGTGGTGGTGGACAAACTGCAGAAGAGGAGCGATTCCTCATCTTTCGCCGCAAGGTGGCATGTGGAGAACAGCGACGGCAGGGGAGAAGTGGCCTGCCGCGATGCTTCGTTCACCATTCTCCGACCCCGGGCGCGCTTCTTTGCGGCCTGCGCTGGGTCAGTGCCAATCGTAGTGAGGGCGGACAGACATCCAGTCCCAGAAACGGCGGGGATCTTTCCCTACGCCGAGCTGGCCACCACCGAGCGAGCCACCGAACAGCTGCTGCTCACGGTCGGTTGCCCCCTGAGGCCGGACGACCCGGACCCGCTGATTCGCCTGAGCCAGGAGAAAGAGGTGTGGGACGTACAGGTGACACTGCATGAGAAGCAGCTGCACCTGTTGGTCTTCGACCGGGGCACTCTGCCTGAGTTCGAAGTGAAGAGCTTGGTAAGCTGAGACGGTCAGGGAGTGATCAGTCGTTTCGCATGTTTTCTGACCACAGGAGGTAGTTGTGGAGTTACGAAATCTGCCAGTGAAACGGCCGAGACCCAATGCGGCAGAGTTCATTGGTCTTCTTCTGGGGCGCCAAGAGCAGCGTCGTGTGCCGCTGGTGGAGTACATAGTCGACGACGTCGTGCTGCAGCCGATTGTCACCGAGCTGCTTGGCAGACGATGGGTGGCCTGGAACACAGAGCGGCCGCAGCAGGTTCACTACTTGGATAACTTCATCGAAGTCTGGTACAGGCTTGGCTACGACTGCGTGCGATTGGAGCGGCCGTTACCTTTCTTGAAAAAGTTCACCGTGGCGCAGGACCCGGGCACGAGCTTTCAAAGGGACAGGGCATGGGCAGACCTGCATGGCGGTGTGATCAGGACGCGCGAGGATTTGCTGCAGTACGAATGGCCAAAGGTGGAAGATGCTGACCTTTTCGAGCTCGAATACGTGAATGACCATCTACCGGAAGGCATGGGTCTGCTGAGCTGTCATGGCGGGGGCATTTTCGAGCACCTATCGCAGATAATGTCCTACGAGGGTTTGTGCCTGGCGCTTCACGATGATCCAGACCTGGTGCAGGAGCTCGTGGACAGGCTCGGGCGCACCTTCGAAGAGTACTATCGAAGGCTCCTCTCACTCGATCGCCTCGTGGCTATCTTCCAAGGCGATGATATGGGGTTCCGTACGGGCACGCTGATCGCGCCACAGCATTTGCGCCAATACGTGCTGCCTTGGCACAAGCGGTTTGCCGCCCTTGCTCATGAGCACGGGGTACCGTACTTCCTGCACTCGTGTGGCAATCTCGAGGCGATCATGGAGGACCTGCTGCAGACGGTGGGCATCGACGGCAAGCACTCTTTCGAAGACGCCATCCTTCCCGTGGAAAAGTTCCAAGAGCGATTCCAAGGGCGCGTGGCAGCGTTAGGAGGCGTAGACGTCAATATCCTCGCCGCAGGCACTCCTCAGCAGGTACGGCAGAGGACGCGCACCCTGATCGAGACATGCGGTCCGCGTGGCCGCTATGCAGTGGGTTCGGGCAATTCTATTCCCAGCTATGTCCCGGTTGCCAACTACCTGGCCATGGTGGACGAGGCAGTGGAATGTGGCGCCGTCTCTTAACCTGCCTGAGCCGAGGGGGCGCTCTGAGGTGGCAAGAAGCGTGACAGGAGTGGTCTTCAACATCCAGCGTTATTCGATCCATGACGGGCCTG
>JACIZP010000026.1 GCA_014359355.1 Calditrichota bacterium
GATCCGGCATCCACCCAGAGGATTTGTGGGGGAGCGGTCTCCTGCGTCGTTCCAGGGTCGGGCGCAACAATGTTCAGCCTCTCCCCTGGCGGAACGGTCATCATACCGCGCAGAAAATAGCGACTATTCAGGTCCAGCACGAACAAGGTCTGCGATAGTTTGCCACTCGCCGCGGCTGTCGTGATCGCCCGATTCAGATTGCCGGGGTCATCGGGGCAATCACCTTTCACATAGACCGTGTCGACCTGCGCGCAAGCCTTCGCGGTCCATAACCCTGAGACGGCCAGCAACGCAACGGCCACGTCCACCAGGCGAGTGGGACTCGTTTTGCACATTCGGCTTCGACCGCTACGCCCAGAACTTGTCGACCAGGCAATTACAATCAGGAACTACGCACCCTCACCTGAGGAGCATCAGCTTCTGCGTTTCGACACGATCGCCTACTTTCATGCGACACAGATACGTGCCACTGGGCAGGCTGCTCCCGTCGAATCTCAAGACATATTCGCCTGGACTCTGCAGCTCGTGAACCAGCGTAGCTACTTCCCTTCCACGGAGGTCGAAGATCTTAACAAATACCTCGCTCGTAAGGAGCAGCCGGTAACTAATCACCGTGGCCCCTCTGAAGGGATTGGGATAGCTTGGATTGAGTGAAAACTGCTGAGGATATTGCTCGCTGGCGAAGGTAACCGCGCTGGCCGGTTGCAAAGCCTCAATAGAAGCCTTGAGAGCCACAAAAGCAGCCTCTAGGGTATCGGCCGCGGACGTCGCGTAAGAGTAATTGCGGGTCATTGCGTTCCGAGCCCTGGAAAGCGCTTCTGCGAAATCTGCCCAGCTTTGGGGAGAAAATTCCTCCTCCTGCAGAGCATTAGCCTGAGTCAACAGTGAATCGAGCCCATTGTAGTACTTCCCGACAGCCACTACGGCAAAGAAGGCCGGCTTGCATTGGTTATAGACGTCCCACAGAGACGAGGACTGATTAGTTTTGAAAGTGTACTGGTCGTTGAGACCATCCTTGGATACGCTGATGACCTTCCCCCTGCCGGAAAAGTAGCTCCGCTCCACAAAACACTTGAACAATTGCCCGTACTGATTGGCTTGCTGGCGCAACACTTCCAGCGGTGGCTGGGCGTAGCCTGTGGTGACATCAAGCTCCGTCACCGCCATCTCGTGGCAGATCGGGTCGAACTTCTGGTACGAGGCAATCCACTGCTCAGCAGTGGGAGAGGTCAGGGCGTCGTGCTCCTGCATGCCGATGCCGTCGAGATACCCTGCCGCGAAAATCGGCCCGCACACGCGCACGATTCCGTTTGCCTTCGCAGCAAGGTGCGTGTTATAGTCGTTGTAGTAGAGCTTCATCTGCGTTTCGCCGTAGGCCAGACAGTACTTGCGGGTGAGTTCAAATGCTTTCATGATGTAGCTGTTGTCCCCAAAGGTGCGGAACCACTCGCTGTCCGTCCGGTCTTGGCCGTTGTCTAACACTGCTTCGTTGACCACATCCATGGCCGACAGCAACCCTGGCCAACCTTCGTGGAGCAGGCGGATGACCTCATGAATGTAGTGGTCCATCCGCTCAGTCATCTTCTCTTTGGTTAGGCGTGGCCCCGACTCTGTGTAGCCGGAGCGAAAGAAGGCGGCAGGCGTCTGACTATGCCAAACTAAGGTGTGGCCCCTGAAAGTGAACCCCTGCCGCTTAGCCCAGTTGAGTTGCGCAATCAGGTCACCATTGAAGCGGACGATCGGGTGCACGTCGATCGAATCTCGTGCCGCCTGGGTTGTGGCGCCGTTGTAGGCTGCCGCGCTGGCAGCAATGTCGACCGTATACTGCGGCTTCATGTTGTTGCCGGGGCTCATGCTGTTCATGTGGAATCTTATCAGCTCCCCGCCGTGACGTGCAACCACGGGGGACTGGCCCGGCACGTAAGGATCGTCCGGCAAACCGATGTGCCGATAGGACAGAAGACAGCCGATGTAAAAGTCGTTGGCGTATACATCTCGCAGCCGTGGAACGTTGGTCTGCACTGTGTCCACTTGCGCGAACGCGTGGAGATAGAGGAGCAGTGCGGCCAACGTGGACCACAGCCACTGCGTTGAGCGAACCGATGGGACCTGGTGCGCACTCATTGTATCCTTCCTTCTGGACAGGTCTGGCCCCTTACGACAGCAGCCTGTCTGCAGGCTGCAGACAGGCTGCGTGTCGGGGCTGCAAAGAGGCGAACGACAGAAACGGGGAGGTCTACTTCATCAACGTCAGCTTCCGAGTCTCCGTGTACTCGCCCGCTCTCAGCCTGCATAGGTACACGCCGGATGGCAGGTTGGAGGCGTCGAAGTTCACGGAGTAGTAGCCCGCGGTCATCCGGCCATTGACCAGCGTCGCCACTGGCCGACCCAGCGCATCGTAAACCACCAAGCTTACTTCGCCGTCGCGAGGCAAAGCGAACTGAATGGTGGTCGACGGGTTGAACGGGTTCGGATAGTTCTGCCGCAACGCATACTCGGTAGGCACCATCCGATCCGGCAACATGGCCACCGCCACCAGCAGCGAATCCGGAATCTGGATCGGTTCGCCCATGTCCACGTGCACGTCGTACAGCTTCAACGCCTTGGCCGTGGCCTGGTCGCTGACTGCAAAGTTGATGCTGTTGAACTTGGTCGTCACTAGCGGCACATGCTCGTCACTTACGATGCCGGCGAAGTTGTAGGTGCCGTCCTGCCTGTGGATGTAGTACCTGATCTCTGTCTTTCCTTCGCGCAGAGGTGCAAAGGAGAAGGCAAAGTCGTACACACCAGGACCACCGACAGCACCAGCAGGCAGCTGGGTGCGGGCCGTGAGCACGTAGTGATTGGGGCCGTTGGTGCTAAGCCATGCATAGTCGACCACGGCGCCCACCGTACCCAGTTGGCCAATGCCTTGCCAATTGGTGAGTTGATTGTTCCCGCTGTGGGGTAGGAAGAGGTAACCGTTGTGGTGCCCTTCCGTGCCCGTCCACGAGTCGCCGACAACGACGCCCGCGCTATCGCTGTGGAAGAGGCCAAGCCGCAAGGAGCTCCATCCTTCGAAGCCGCCACCCTCGAACTCCATGGAACCGGTCACGATGATGGCCTTGCCGGAGGTGAGTCGCACCTCTCTGCCAAACCCACCGCGGATAGCCGCCCAACCTACAGGCGCGCTCGTGCCAGAAATGGTCACGTTACCGTCCACTTCTCCTGGCGTCAAGGTCCAGCCACCGGTCCGACCGCCGATGAAGCCCCAATCCGCCACGTAGAATGGGCTAAATGGCGCCTCAGGGATGTCGATGGGCTTACCCCGGTCCACGTACACGTCGCGCAAGTACATTCCGCGCAGCTTTGCCGGGTCGTCGCCAGAACCACCAATCATGGCAAAGCAGACGCCGTTGAACTGCTTGGTAATCCCCGTGGTGTCGATGGAAGTCGCCGCCCACCAGTAGCTGTTGTCTTCCTTGATGAAGTAGAAGCGCACTTCATTGCTCCCATCCGGCAGCGGACGGACCGAAATCGCCCAGTTGTACACGCCGGCGGTCATCTCCGCGCGGAACGGCTCCTGCCGGACAAACCCCAGAGAGAGGTGGCTCAGGCCGTAAGTGCTGATCCACGCGCCACCGCGGACCACGCCGTGGTCGCCTCCGCCACCAGCAGCCCAATTCGGGCTCTCGTTCACGCCGCTGTGGGGTTGGAATAGGTAACCATACGCGCGGCTCTCGTACCCGGTCCAGAACGCGGAGTCAGTATCCACATTCACGACCACCCCCGCACTGTCGTGATAGAACAGGCCCCATCGCAGTGCACCCCACCACTTTGGGTCTGCCCCGACGAACTCAATCTGCCCGGTCACGCGAATCGCATTCTCGGCAGTGGCAGTCACCACTTCCTCAAACCCGCCTCGGATGGCCGACCACTGACCCGCGATTGGCCCAGTATCGCCGCCGATGCCGGCGTTCCCGGCGTACTCACCAGGGATGAACTTCCAGCCAGCAGTCCGCGTCGGCCCCTTGTTGCCAATGAAACCCCACTGCGCCACGTAAAACGGCACAAACGGCGCCTCCGGTATCTCAATCGGCGCCCCACGATCCACATACACATCCTCAAGATACATCCCCCGCACCGTCGACGCGCTCCCCCCCTGACCACCAGTGATCGCCAAACAGCCCCCGTTGAACACCGGCGCAATCGTCGTCGTGTCAATCCGCGTCGCCGCCCACCACTAGCTGTTGTCCTCCTTGATCAGGTAAAACCG
>JACIZP010000027.1 GCA_014359355.1 Calditrichota bacterium
CCTTTCCGTTCAACGGATGGCTGAAGGCTGTGGGCAACGGCCAGGTGATGCCGTTGGGGAGCGCGCGGGTGGATACTACGGTGTCAGGTCCAGTGGCCCGGGCCCTGGTCATCGAACGGAGCGGCACGCCCTTTGTGCGGAGCGAGATCTGGCTCTACCAGGGCCTGCCGCGTGTCGAGATCGTCAACGTCATGGATCGGCGCCTCATGGAGTGGGTGCCCAATAGCATAGGCTCGGAGCAGTACGCCTATGTGTTCCCTTTTGCCATGACGAACTTTAACACCTACCTGGAGGGACCGCATGGCTTCTGGAACCCGGCCAGCGATCACCTTCCGGGCGCGCCACGGGGCTGGTTTGCTCTCCAGCACGGCGGGTGCGTCACCGATGGCACCTATCGCATTGTCTGGGCCTTGCGGGAGACCTTCACTGTTGAGTTTGAGCGTCCGCACGGCGTGGAGGCTTCTTTTGCCCCGAGCGAAGCCACTTTGCTGTGCCGGTTCATCAAGAAGGAGGATGAAGGAAGGTTCGAAGGGGGCAGCGTCGGCCCCATCGATGCGGAGCCAGGAACCAGCCCGCTGATACTGTCGGCTTTTGCCTTTGCTGGGGATAGCGGCGGGTTCGACCCGGTGGCGGTGGCGCAGTTCGTATGGAGCTTCAACACGCCGCTGTTCGGCTGCCAGGTGCCGCACAACGATAACGGGCTTCTCTCTGCGGCCGTGGCCAGCTTTCTGTGGTGTGACCAGCCGCAAGTCATGGTGGTGAACCTGAAACAGGCTCACTGGGGCGGCGGAACCATTGTCCGCCTCATGGAGCTCAGCGGCCAGCCCGCCGAGGTTACGCTGCGCTCCGACGTCTTGCGCATCTCTGCGGCGACAATTACCGACGGGGTTGAGCATGACCGTACAGCCGCAGCGGTGCATGCCGGGGGAGTGCGGATTGCCATAGGTCCGCGGCAAATTGTGACGCTACGCCTCAACGACCTTTCTTCGGGCGCGGCTCCGCAGGGGGACGACGCCATGTCGTGGCAATGGGATTTGGAGCAGAACTATCCCAACCCCTTCAATCCGGAGACCACCATCTCCTACCGCGTGCCTGAACAGATGCGGGTGGTCATCGCGCTGTTCAACAGCAAGGGGCAATTGGTGCGCACCCTGGTGGACGCTACTGTGCCTCCTGGCCGGCATACGGTGCGATGGCGGGGCGACGATGTCGACGGCAAACCAGTGGCGAGCGGTTTGTACTTCGTGCGCATGACTGCCGGGGACCAGGTGCGGCGAAGAAAGTTGATTCTTCTCAAATGAACACACGGAGCACTACATGGGAAAAGAGCTTATTCTGAACGCCATACGCGGGCAAAAGACCGAACGCACTCCTTGGCTTCCATTTGTGGGCTGCCATGGAGGCGCGCTCATTGGCAAGGACGCGACGACGTACCTGCAATCGGCTGATCTCATTGTCCAGGGCGTGACGGAGGCCATCCGCCAGTATCAGCCAGACGGTGTGCCGGTCACGTTTGACCTGCAAGTCGAGGCCGAGGCTTTAGGGTGCGAGCTGCAGTGGGCAAAGGAGAACCCCCCTGCCGTGGTCAGTCATGTGCTGGAGCAGAAGAGCCTGTCTGAGCTCAGGGTGCCGGATGAGCGCGCAGGACGCATCCCCATGGTGATGGAGGCCACGCGCCGCCTCGCCCAAGCCGGACACGACGTGGCGCTCTTCGGTCTGGTGACTGGGCCGTTTACCCTCGCCCTTCACCTCAAGGGAACGGGCATTTTCATGGAAATGTACGACCACCCCGAAGCGGTAAGGGAGCTCATGCAGTTCACCACGGCGGTGGCAACGCGTATGGCTGAACTCTACGCCGCGGCCGGTTGCGATGTGATTGCCCTAGTGGATCCGATGACCAGCCAGATTTCGCCGGACACCTTCCGCGCCTTCGTTTCGCCGTGCGCACAGGAGGTCTTTGACCGCATTCGCGCCCTGGGATTGCTGTCGTCCTTCTTTGTGTGCGGCCATGCGCAGAAGAACGTCGAGGCAATGTGCCAGACCGGCCCGGACAACATCTGCGTGGACGAGAACATTCCCCTGGACTTTGTCAAAAGGACCTGCCAGCAGTACGGCGTCTCTTTTGGCGGGAACATGCCCCTGACCACCGTGCTCCTCATGGGCAGCGAAGACGACGCCCGGCGCAGTGCCTTGCAGTGCATGGACATTGGGGGCGATACAGGCTACATCCTCGCCCCGGGCTGCGATCTGCCCTATGGCACGCCACCGGCCAACCTGAAAGCGGTCGCGGAGGTGGTGCACGACGACTACACACGACAGGTGGCGCGGGAGCTCTTGGCCAAGGCCGCAGAGGTGACGCCCTCCATCAACCTGGCCGACTATGGGCGCACCGACCGGGTGATCGTGGACATCATCACCTTGGACTCGGAGGCATGCGCGCCCTGCCAGTACATGGTCGAGGCGGTGAAGGCCGTGGCGCCGCATTTCGGCGACCTGGTGATCTGGCGCGAGCACAAGATCA
>JACIZP010000028.1 GCA_014359355.1 Calditrichota bacterium
TTTTGGCAACAGACGTGCCACTGCCGGGACGTTGACCACACCCGGGGAAAGAGAGCCGCAACCTTAGCAAAACAAAGAGATAGCAATGGCGCTCGAAGACGCCCCAAACGAGTCTCCGGCCATATCCGGAAACAAGGGTAGGGAGTTTCTTCTCCCCAGGGAACCTTTTTTCCTATTGAGGGACGTTCCCAGTCGTCATGCGGTTGGAGGCGCAGGGACCGGGATCAAGCGGCTGAGGCGCTGTGGGAACTCGCGGGCGGAAGAAGACAAGGCGAGGCGAGAGGTTTCTGGCGCGGTGCTCTTGGGAAAGCATCAAGACGGCGAAGGGAGCGACAGGAGCTCGTGGGCAGGCAGCCCCCGCGCAAACGACGCACTTTCGCAGGCGGTGCTGGGCGGGTCACGCGAGCAAACCAATACTTTCACGCGGTCGGGGAGGCGTTCTTCGCTGACTGCGTCGCGCTTCGTCGCAGACGCCTCTGGTGGTCGCATCGCAATGCGCCCCCTATCACTGGCCGCTTGGCAGAGAGCTGCTCTTCGCTTCCGCGAGAAGGACAACCAGGCTACGGCGCAGGAAAACTGATGCTGAAATGGGTGCCCGGGCCGTCCCTCAAGAGCTGGATTTCCCCCTCGAGCTGGTCCACGAGGGTGGTCACCAGTTGCATGCCCAGGGAATTCGTCGCACGGAAGTCAAGTGCAGAGGGGAAGCCAACGCCGTTGTCGGCAACGGCCAGCAGGCACCTGCCGTCTTCCCGCTGGAAACGTACGCGGATCATCCCTTCCTGCTGCTCAGGGAAGGCATGCTTGAGAGCGTTACTCACCAGCTCGTTGACAATGAGCCCACAGGGGATCGCCTGGTCTACGCCCAGCTCGACCTTCTCCACGGCGAGTTCGGTGCCCACCCGGCCATTGGTGGCGTAGGAGCGCACCAAGCCGCTCACCAAGCTTTGCAGGTATTCGCCAAAGTCGATGCGGGACAGGCTCGCCGAGCGGTACAGCTTCTCGTGAATGAGGGCCATGGACTTGACGCGGTTCTGGCTGTCGCGCAGGGCCTGCGCAGCCTCCGGCGAGGTAACCCGATCGCATTGCAGGTTGAGCAGGCTACAAACCACCTGCATATTGTTCTTCACGCGGTGGTGGATCTCCTTGAGGAGCATCTCCTTTTCGCGCAGCGAGGCCGCCAGCGTCTCCTCGGCCATCTTGCGCGCCGTGATGTCCTGGGCAACGCCGTTCTGTCCCACAACTTCATCGCCTTCAATCATCGGGTTGGTCATGAAACTGAACCAGCGCACCTGGCCGTGCTTGTCGACAGTGCGAAACTCGAGGAATAGAGACCTCTGCCTGGTGAGGACTTGCTGCTTGTAAGCCTGGGCGACGCGTGGCCGGTCATCCGGGTGGACGAAGCGTAGGTAGCGCTGTCCGAGCAACTCCTCTTGGCTGGTGAAGCCCAAGGCGCGCACTGCTGCCTCATTGGCATAGGTAATCCGCCCGCGCAAGTCGACGTTCATCAGGAAGGCTTGGGTTCCTTCCACGATGGCCCGGAAGCGTTCCTCGGTGCGCCGGAGCTGGTCCTTGGCGCGCTTCCTGGCAATAGCGTTGCCCAATATCTCGCCCAGCACGCGGAGGAGGACAAAATAAGACTCTGGCCATGAGCGCTGCGAACGCACAGAGTCGAAACCAACGAAGCCAATGAGTTCGCCCCCGGAAACCATGGGCACCGCGATGAGGCTCTGGATGCTCTGGGCCTGGAGGATTTCCTTTTCTGCGGCCGCCTCTTCCGGGAGGGAGGCCACACACGGGATGTAGATGTTCTGCATGGCACGCAGCCTGCTCATCCACCATGGAAAGGCCTCGACGGGGAGCGCCTGCAGGTTATCGATCTCGGCGCTTATCCCTTCGGCGACCCACTCATGGGTGCAGCTCATGGTGGTGCCACCATCCGAAAAGACGAACACATAAGCGCGGTCAACGCCGGTGAAGGAGCCGACGGCCGCCAGCGCTGCGGTGATCCCCTCCCGCATCTCATCAGCGCGCAGCCGCACCAAATCGGTCGCCAGCTTGGCGATGAGGTCTTCGAATGCCAGCCGCTCCTTCAGGGCCTGTTCGACCTTTTGTCGCTCCTGGATCTCGCATCGCAACACGGCATTGGCTGCAATCAGTTCTGCCGTGCGTTCGGCCACCCGTCTTTCCAACTCCTCGTGGGCCTCTCGCAACTTGCGCTCGGCACTCTGGCGCTCGGCGATCTCCTTGGTCAGTTGCAAATTCAGGCGCTGCAGCTCAAGGGTCCTGGCGCGCGAGGAGCGGCCAAGGAGGATGTGGGCTGCCATCCCCAGCCCGGCCACGACCAAGAGCAGCACCGCTCTGTCCCACCGCCTCCGGTCTGAAGTAACGTCCCCACCGCCGACTAAGTCAGGGACCAACCCTGCCTGGCACAGCATCCCCGCCTCGGGGTCCGACAAGACTCTCTGCCACCTTAGCAAGGCATGCAGCCGGCGGATGGAGAGCTGGTGCCTCGCCCCCCACTGCACTTCACCAGCACGGCAAACAACGAGCACGGCTCTGGCAGGCGCCCAAACCCAGCAAACTCGCAATCTTTCGGCTGCGTTCTCCTGCCGAACAAGGCTCCCTCCCCCCTGCGGAAAGTTTCCTACGCCCTCGCTCTGCAGCCACAGCAGAGTATCACCAGCATCTGTCCCATGCTTCGCTCCTTCCTCCTCCGGCGCAAAAAGCGCGGAACAGGCGCGGTGGAAACATCCCGGCGCTGTCCTGAGCGACGCTCGCGCCACGTCCGACTCCCCTGACCTGGTTGAATGCATCCCATGCGCGATGGCGGACCACTGCGATGCGGGGACGACGCCTCCGGGGAAGAGCCACGGTGTCGCCACCACCGTCCAGGCATTGAGCAGTGCAAAAGCCACGACTACCATTGCGGAGCTACCTACGACCAAGAGTCCACGGTTGCCAGCCCCAGCCCTCAAGGCGAAAGCTGCTCGTCCCATTTGATCGCGATGACGACCACCTCAGTGACGTTGGCCCTGTGGGCCGGCGGTTTCGCTATTGAGAAGCCACGCCAAACCCAACTGCCGCACCGCCTTGCGCAGATAGCTTGTCGCGCCCAAGCCGTATGCCTGCACCAAGTCCTGTTCAGCCTCAGAAGCAGTGAGCACTACCACCTTCAGGTCCTTGGTGCGCTCGTGGCTGCGGATGCGTCGCAGGACCTCCAGGCCATCGATCTTCGGGAGCCTGAGGTCCAAGAGGACCAGGTCCGGCAAGGCCTCAAGCGTCTGTCCCTCGTAGTGGCCCTGGCAAAGGAGATAGTCCAAGGCCTCTGCCCCGTCCCGGACAATCTTGACCTCACAGGGCACACTGCTCCGGCGCAAGGCGCGCATGGTCAGCGCCTCGTCTGCCGGATCGTCCTCCACAAGCAGTATTCGCCGTCTCTCCATCTGTGCTACCCTCATGCTCCGGAAGGGTGAAGTAGAAGGTCGCCCCCTGCTCCACTTGCCCTTCAGCCCACACTTTGCCACCATGCCTGGCCACCACGCGCTGCACGGTGGCCAAACCAATGCCGTTTCCTTCGAACTCGCTCAACGAGTGCAGCCGCTGAAACGGAACGAAAAGCTTATCTGCATAGGTCGGGTCGAAGCCAGCGCCATCGTCGCGCACAAAGAAGACCGCTTGCCCTTCTGCCTGGGGTGGGCGATGCTCGCGCAGCTGGCCAACTTCTATGGTAGCCGTTTCGTGCTTGGAGGTAAACTTCCACGCGTTTCCAATCAGATTCTCCAGAACAACCCGGAGATAGCCCTCATCTGCCCACGCGGTCATCCCCTCGGCGATCACAAAGTGCACCTGCCGCTCGGGGTGGGCGAAGCTCAGATCGGCGGCGATCTGTTTGGCCATGGCCGTGAGGTCCACCCGCCCGTAACGGAGCTCCCCCCGGTGGCTGCGCGAAAACTGCAGCAGGTCGTTGACGAGCTGGGTCATGCGCTGGGCTGCTGCCCGCAAATGGCGGAGGTACTGCCTACCTTGCTCATCGAGCTGGTCGGCATAGTCTTCCAGCAGCGCATGGGCAAATCCCTCGATGCATTGCAGCGGCGAGCGCAAGTCGTGCGAGACGGTGTAATTGAACGACTCCAACTCCTTGTTCGCCTCGGCCAGCTCTGCAGTGCGCCGCCGGTTCTCCTCCACCAGGTCCTTGTGCTCCAAGGCGTGCCGGATGGTGGTCGCCAGGTCGACCTCGTCGCACGGCTTGATGAAGAAACGATAGATGGCTCCCTCATTGATGGCGCGGATTGCTCCCTCCAAGGTGGCCTTGCCACTGAGCATCATCCGCACTGTGTTGGGGTAGCGGCGCCGCACCTCTGCCAAGAGCTCGGACCCACTCATCCCCGGCATCTGCTCATCAGAGACTACCACGTCCACAGGGGTGCTGGCAATGAGGCGCAGCGCCTCTGCCGCCGAGGTGGCACAGAGGATCTCGTAGGGCTCTTTCCGCAAAGAGCGGCGAAGTGCAGCCAGCACATGCGGCTCGTCATCCACAAAGAGGACCTTATGCGCCATACCCCTGCCTTTCCGCCCGATCCACCGTGACCTCTTCTTTGACCTTCGGCACCAACACGCGGATTGGCTCCCTGACGCCAATCCGTTTGGCAAAGTTCTGCAGTCTATGCAGGAGAGCCAGACTCACTTCCTGTCCATCTTTTGCAAGCAAGAGGCCATTGCGCGTAAACACATCCTCGGCGAGCACCATGGTCGTGTTCAGGTCGCGCACCCGCACGAACACCTCTTCCATCTCCACGCGCAGCGAGGGCATGGAAAAGAGGGTGGCGACCAGCAAGGGTTGGTAGTCTTCGTCCTGCATGGCCAGGGCGCCAATGGCCTGCTCGTGACTGGCGCCAGCCAGGAGTCTGTTGTCGAAAGCAAGGGCCACCTTAATCATCTGCGCCCCCACTACCTCGGGCTCAGAGCTTAGGAGCTCCGCAAGTTCTTTGCATTTCGGGAAGCGTTCGTCCTGGCGGGCGATCATGGCTGTGACCTTCTCCAGCCGAGGGATGGCCCGCAAGAGCTTTTGCGCCACCATGGTGCGCGAGGCATACATCTCGCGCTCCTCCTCGCTGAGCGGCAGATCCGCATACACCTTCTCCAGCAAGTCTTGCGGCAGCACCAAGCAGCCTATCTGCGAGAGGGAAGCGGCAACTTCATACTGCCACTGGTCCTGCAGGCCAAGGGATTGCGCAATGTGCCGCACAACGCGCTTGAGCCTGGTGCTCTGGCTGAACGCCAGCGGGTTGACCATCGCCAAGACCTCGCTCAGGACGTCCACCACGCCGCGCAAGGTGAGCTCCAGCAGTTCCCGTTCGGCGCGCTGCAGGTGGTACTGTTGCAGCGCTGCCTGCAGGGCCTTGGCCAGGTGTTCAGGTGGGCAAGGCTTGGTGAGGAAGCGGAAGACGCTCCCTTCATTGACCGCCGCCATGGCCATCTGGATGTCCGCGTAGCCAGTGAGCACGATGCGCACCGTGTCCGGGCTCATCTCCCGCACCTTGCTGAGCACGGCGATGCCATCCATGTCGGGCATGCGCAGGTCCGACACGACCACGGCGTAAGGCCCGTCCCGCTCAAACTTGACAAGGGCTTCTTTGCCACCCCGTGCGGTGTCCAGCGCGAAGCGAGCATGGAGAATGCGCTGATACCCGGCGAGGATGTTCGCGTCATCATCGACGCACAGGATGCGCTCGTTCATGGCGCAACTCCCTGGCTGTCCGGTGCGGTGCACAGTTCCTGCCATTCAGGCAGGGTGCACCTCAGGCCAAGTCTGGCCAAGTACTCCTGGTCAAGCTCCTCGTGATCCTCCGCATTTCCCAACTCACGCGCACGGTCCAGGACGTTGGCGATGTGCACTGCGGCAAGAGGGCTGAGCTGGCTGCCTTCGCAGCGCTGCGGCGCATGATGATAGGCCAACGCTTCCACCACCGGGTCGGGGAGGCCCCACAGCCCGAGGAGATAGGCTCCCACCTGCGCGTGGCCGGCGCCAAAGTGCTCCTCTTCGGCGCGCTGCAGACTGAGGCCCCGTTCTTTGGCGGCCTTCACCGCCTTCTCATACTCGCTGGGGAAATTGGCCGCAAGGACCAGCTTGCCGGCATCGTGCAACATTCCCGCCATGAGCGCCTCGTTCACGAAGCGGGAGTCGCCACCCCAGCGCAGGGCGAGGTGCCGCGCCACGGCGCACACGCGCATGCTGTGCTCCTCCACGGACTGCAAACTGAGGCCCGCCATCTTGCACTGCTCCAGTTGCGCAAAGACCCCCACGGCCAGCACAAGCGCGCGCACCGTTTCCATTCCCAGGTAAATCGTCGCCTGCACTGGGTCACCAATGGATTGCTGCAGGCCAAAATAGGCCGAGTTGACCAGTTGCAACACCTTGGCCGTCATCCCGACATCCTTGGCGACCAATTCGCCTACGGTGTGAATGGAGCCGCCCGGGGCCTGCAGCTCTGCCAACACCCTTTGGTAGAGTGTCGGCAGACTCGGCAGGGTAGTCATGTTCGCCACCAATCTGGTGAGTCGTTCTTCGGCGAGCACCCGCCGCAGGCCGCACGCCCGCCTGATGACTCTGCGGAGCAACTCCGAGTCGCAGGGCTTGGCCAGGTATTGGTGCGCGGTCCCCACGGAGCGCAACACGGTCTCGCGGTCGGAGTAGCCGGACAGCACGATGCGCACCGTCTGGGGCTGCATCTGCCGCACGCGCTCCAAGAGTTCGGCCCCGTCGATGCCGGGCATGCGCATGTCGGTGACCACCACGTCGAACGGCTCAGCCTGCAGAACGGCAAGCGCCTCCTCGCCGCTGGTCACAAAGCGCATCTCCCATTCCGCGCGCATGGGATGCAGTAGGCGCTGCAGCCCTTGCAGCACCTTCGGCTCATCGTCCACAAACAGAATGCGCCTCTTCATCGCTCTCTTCCCGCTGGTCCCCATTGATAGGCAAGCGTACGATGAAGGTCGTCCCCTTGCCCTCCTCGGTTTCGAAGCTGATGGAACCTTTGTGCTTTTCGACGACCACGCAGTGGGCGATTGCCAAACCCTGGCCTGTGCCGGTGCCCACGGGCTTGGTCGTGAAGAACGGGTCGAAGATGCGATGACGGATGGCCGCAGGGATGCCCGGCCCTGTGTCGCTGATGCGCATCTCCACCCAGCCGTTGCTGCGCTGCGTGCTGATGGTGATTTTCCCCTTGCGCTCCGGCCGCGCGCCCACCACGTCCTTGATGGCGTGGGTCGCATTGAGCAGAATGTTGAGAATGACCTGATTGAGCTCGTTTGGCAAACCCTGGATTTGTGGCAGGCTCTGGTCCAAGGCCAGCTCCAGCTCTGCCACGTACTTCCACTCGTTGCGGGCCACCGTCACCGTGGTCTCGATGGCCTTGTTCAAGTCCACTGCCGTCTTCCCCGGCCCACCGGGATGGGAGAAGGCGCGCATGGCCTGCACGATGTGCGCCACCCGCTCCACCCCCTCGAGCGTCTGGTCAATGGCCAAGGGGATTTCACCCGCCAGGTAATCGAGGTCGACCTCTCTTTCCAACGCGTCAATGCTGGACGCCAGCTCCTGGCACGCCTCCACCTGCCGCGCCGCCTCTTTCAGCTCTCGATACTTGTGCATCAGGCTCAGAAGGCCGGCAAAGGAGTCACGCAGGAAACGGGTATTGTCGCCGATGAACTGGGTGGGCGTATTGATCTCGTGCGCAATACCTGCGGCTAACTGGCCTATTGACTCCAATTTTTGCGCCTGCAGCAGCTGCTGCTGCAGGATCTTGTGCTCGGTGACCTCCTCGGCCGCTACCAAGAACCCGGTCGGCCCGCCGCCGCGCGTGTGGTAGGGGCTGATGGTCACGTTCAAAAACCCTTCGCGCTCGTCTGGACGCTGGTAGCGAAATTCCTTCAGGGACACGGTGGTTCTGCTTTCGAGGCAAAGGGCAATCTGCTCCTCTATGGCTGACCATGACCAACGCAACGGACAGTCCCGAAAACGTTGTCCCACGGCCTGCGCCGCAGGGATTGCAAACACCGCTTCGGCTTGCTTGTTCCAGTGCACTACCCGGCCTTCGGCATCGACACCGATGAGCACCGAGGGCACTGCTGCCAAAAGTTCTTCGTTCTGCTTGTGGACCCTGGCAAGTTCCCGCTCCGCCGCATGCCGGTACAAGGCAATCTCGATGGCGATGTGGAGCTCCCGTGGCTCGAACGGCTTCAGCACGTAGCCAAAGGGGGTCGTAATCTTTGCCCGTTGCAGGGTGAGGTCGTCGGAATTGGCAGTGACAAAGATAACCGGCACCCCCACCGAGGTGACAATCTCCTCAGCAGCCTGGACACCATCGATCGCACCGCGCAGCTTGATGTCCATCAGCACCAAGTCTGGCTGCGTGGCTTTGGCCTTATCGATGGCCTGCTCCCCGGTGGCAGCGATACCTACCACCTGGTAGCCCAGATCGCGCAGCATGCCCTCCACGTCCCGGGCGACGATCGCCTCGTCTTCCACGATCAAGATGCGAGGCTTCTCACTCATGCTTTCCCTCCACCCTCGGTCACGGGAATCTCCTGCACGCACTCATCTTTGCACGCGTCCGCACTGGGAGAGCCGGCCGATGCGCCAGCGGTTGTCGCCTGCAGGGCCTTAGCAAGCGCAGCCGCCAGCACTTCGAGCTCGAACGGCTTCTGCAGGTAGCCGACAGGCCCGGTGGCCATGGCGCGCTCATAGGTCTCCGGGTCGGTATTGGCAGTGAGATAGATTACCGGGATGCCGTAGCGCGCCTTAATCTCCTGGGCAGCCTGCACACCGTCCATTTCCCCGCGCAGCTTGATGTCCATCAACACCAAGTCCGGCCTGGTCAGGCCCGCCTTGTCGATGGCCTGCTCGCCCGTGGCAGCGAGCCCGGTCACCACATACCCCAGGCGCTGCAACATCCCTTTCATGTCCAGCGCCACGATCTGTTCATCCTCGACCACGAGTATTTTCGCTTTGTCGTCCATCGTCGCTCGACCCATAGGCGTCATCGCGCTGCCATGCACACAAGCCTATGGCGCTCTTCCCTCCGCGCTGAGGCTTTTCCCTGCGTCCCTCAGCGCGAGTCCGGGAAGGTGATGACGAACTCGGTGCCCTGCCCTTCGCTCACCAGCTCGATCGTTCCGTCCAGCTGATCGGTGAGCGTGGTGACTAACTGCATGCCCAACGACTCGGTGTTGCGAAAGTCCACCTCCTTGGGAAAGCCCACGCCGTCGTCTCGCACGCGCAACACGATCTTGTCATCCTCGCGGTACATGCGCACCTGAATGGTGCCGGAGTCGCGTCCGCGGAAGGCGTGCTTGAAGGCATTGGACACCAGCTCGTTGATGATCAACCCGCAGGGGATGCCAGCGTCCACCCCAAGGGAGATGCCTTCCGCCTCCACCACCAGGCTGATGTTGACATTGCTCTCGTAGGAACGCGCCACCTGGCCGGTGAGCGTGCGCACATAGGTAGCAAAGTCAATGCGCGACAGATCATTCGAACGGTACAGCTGTTCGTGAATGAGGGCCATGGAGCGCACGCGATTCTGGCTTTCGTTGAAGAGCTCCAAAGTCTTGGGGTCTTCGATGTTGTTGGACTGCAGGCGCAGCATGGAAGAGATGACCTGCATGTTGTTCTTGACGCGGTGGTGGATCTCCTTGAGCAGCACCTCTTTCTCGCGCAGAGAGGCTTGCAGGGCCATCTGGGCCTTTTTCTGGGCGGTAATGTCGCGGCTTATGCCCACCAGCCCGACCGTCTTTCCTTCGGCATCAAGCAGGGGTACCTTGGTGCAGAGCAGCCACCCCGGCTCGCCGTTCGGAAGCACCGTCTCCTCTTCCCTGTTGACGGTCGCCTGTCCGGATTCCAAGACGGCGTGGTCTTCTGCTGCATAGCGCTCCGCTAACTCGGGCGGGCGAAAGTCAAAGTCCGTCTTGCCCAGTGCTTCTGCCTGCGACTGCGCGCCTAGGGCATGGAGGTGCGCAGCATTGTTCAGGGTAAAGCGCAACTCCGCGTCCTTGGCGTAGATGCTATCGGGGAGGCTGTCGATGAGCGTGCGCAGCAGATTGCGCTCCTCGGCCAGCGCCTGCTCTGCCCGCTTGCGCGCCGTAATGTCCGCGGAAATGCCAAACGTGCCGATGATACGTCCTTCGCTGTCGCGAAGCGGCAGTTTGGACGTACGCACCCAGGTCACTGAGCCATCCGGCCAGGTCTCCTTTTCCTCTATGCCCAGGATGGGTTCACCAGTGCGGATGATTTTCTGCTCATCCTCGTATGCGGCGCGCGCATGCTCCTCGCTGAAAAAGTCAAAGTCACTCTTGCCTAACACCTGCGCCTCGTCGTCGAGGCCAAACTTTGCCACGAGCGACTTACTCACCCGGATGAACCGGCTCTGCGAATCTTTGAAGTAGATGTTGTCGGGGATCGAATCCATGAGCGCTCGCATCAACGCCTGCTCATCGGCCAAGGCCTTGTACAGCCGCGCATTGACGAGCGCGGTGGCGACATGGTCTGCGATGATACGCAAGGCTGCGATGTCTTCATCCGAGAAGGCCGCTTCCTGGGCGCTCTGGATGGTCATGGCGCCGAGGACTTGACCGCGGGCGATCAAGGGCAGCGCGACCTCCGAACGCGTTTCCGGCAGAAATGGGTTCTGCAGATGGAGCGGGTCGTCCTCCACGCGCTGCGCCACGCGCACTTGGGCGTTGGTGATGCACCAGCCGATCATCGACTTGCCGCGCAGGGGTATTCTGTAGCCCCGCTCCACCATCTGCTGCCCTCGTGGCCCGGTACCGGCGCGCAGCACCGCCCACTGACCGCTCTCGTCCAGCAAGTACAGGCCCACGTAGTTGAGGGCAAAGCGTTCGCGGACCAGGTTGACCACTTCCGCAACGAGCTCGTCGGGGTCGAGGATGCTGGTGGCGGCGCGTGCCACCTCCGCGGCGGTCTGCAACTGCAGGGCGCGGCGCTCCAACGCGGCTTGTGCCTGCTTGCGCTCGGTGATGTCGCGAATGACCGCAAAGGTCGCCAGCCGCCCCTGATAGGTGATGATGGTGACGTTGGCCTCCACCTCCACCTCGGTGCCGTCTTTGCGGCGGAAGGCGGTTTCATAGCGACTGGGGACCTCCTCTCCGGCGCGCCGGCGACGCTGCCGCTCCATGAGCAAGGCCACCCCTCGCTCGGTGTAGACGTCGCGGTAGTCCTTGTTCATCAGCTCGTGCGGTTCGTAACCCAGCAGGCGGGCAAACTGCGAATTGAAGAAGACAAATCGGTCATCTTGGCTGATGACGATGGCATCGTTGACGTTTTCCACCAGGAGGCGGTACTTCTCCTCGCTGCGTCGGAGTTCCTCTTCCGCGCGCTTGCGCCGAATGGCCCCGGCGATCTGGTTGGAAACCACTTCCAGCAGCTCGACGTCGCGCTCGCTGTAAAGGTGGGGATCCCGGTAGCTCTGCACGGCAATCAAGCCGATGACTTCCTCTCCCTCCACGAGCGGCACCCCCAACCAGACCTCGGGTCTGCTGCCCCTGAGCGTGAGCTGGCCACTGCCCACCAGCTCGTCAAGCTCTGGCCCCCTCACTAACAGCGGGCAGCGCCCGTGAATCACCCGCGCGCAGAGCGAGTCGCCTTCAGAAAGCGAAAGTGGTTTTGCGTAGCTACCTCTCTCGTCCACCCAGTACGGGAAGGTGACTTCATCCTTCTCGGCATCATAAAGGCCGACGAAGAAGTTGGTCGTATCCACCGCTTCTACTAAAGCGCTGTGGATTTCCCGAAAGAGCTCTTGCAAACTGGCCGCGCGTGTGGCGGCATTGGAGATCCGGTAAAGCAAGGAGAGCAGGGTCATGGCCCGCCGCTGATCGGTGATGTCGGCAACCAAGGCCACGGTGCCCATCACCTTGCCCTGTGGGTCGTGGAGCGGAGCCCAAGTGCAGCGTGCCCAGAACCGCTCGCCGTTTTTCCTCTGCAGTGGGGTCTCGTGCTCCGCCAAATCCCCATGCAGGCAGGCATCTATCCACGTCTGCGCCGCGCCCCGCTCCTGCTCAGGAACAAACAGACCGACACCATTCGCCCCGACTAACTCCTCGAGCTCGTAGCCGACCATCGCGCAGAAACGTCGATTGGCGAAACGAACCAGCCCCTGTCCGTCGCAGTAGAGCAACCCCTCGTTCATTCCCTCGATGATGGCCGCCAGGCGCTGCTCGCGATCGTGCAGGACCTGCTCCAATTGGTGGCGATGGAGCGCCATTTCCACGGTGGCGCGCACCTCGCGCTCGTCAAAAGGTTTGAGCACGAAGCCAAAAGGCTGCGCCTGCTTGGCTCGTTCAAGCGTCGCGTCGTCCGAATGGGCGGTGAGAAAGACCACCGGTATGCCGTAGCACCTGGCGAGCTGCTCGGCCGTCTGGATGCCGTCCAGCTCGCCCCTCAGACCGATGTCCATGAGGACAAGGTCCGGGCGCTCCTGTTCTACGGACGCAAGTGCCGCCTTTCCGGACGCGACCCGGCCGGTGACTTGGTAACCGAGCTTTTCCAGGAGCCGCGCCAAGTCGGCGGCCACCAGGCTCTCGTCCTCAACAATGAGGATTTTCTCTCTCTGTTCCATTTTCCCCTTTCCTCGCGTTACTACGCCGTGCTGCGCAGCTCCCGTAACTCATGCCGACCTGGGTCGAAAGTGATGCGGAACTCAGTCCCTTGGCCATTGGCGATGAGTTCCACTTCGCCCTCAAGCTGCGTGGTTAAGGTATTGACCAATTGCAATCCCAACGATGGTGTATTGCGAAAATCCACGTCCTTGGGGAAGCCCACGCCGTCGTCCTTAACGCTGAGCACATACGTGCCGTTGGTGCGCTGCAGGCTCACGGTAATCTGTCCGCTCCTGCCATTGGGGAAGGCATGCTTCAGCGCATTGGACACCAGCTCGTTGACGATGAGCCCACAAGGGATGCCGGTGTCCACGCCCAGGCGCACGTCACTCACCTCAATGTTCAGGCAAATGTCTGACCGCCCGCTGTAGGAACGGAACAGGTGGTTCGTCAGGTTGCGCAGGTAGTCGGCAAAGTCGATGCGCGCCAAATCCTGCGACTGGTACAGCTTCTCGTGGATGAGCGCCATCGACTTGACCCGGTTCTGGCTCTCCTGGAACAACTCAAGCGCGTGCGGGTCGTCGATGTAGCTGGCCTGCAGGCGGAGCATGGAGGAGATGACCTGCATGTTGTTCTTCACGCGATGGTGAATCTCCTTGAGGAGCACCTCCTTTTCCTTGAGCGAGGCGGTGAGCTTTGCCATGGCGCGATTTCGTTCGGTGACATCGATGGCCATCTCGAACCGCACCTTGCGCCCGTCTGGCCAGCGAATGACGCGGTCGACCAAGTGGTACTCCCTGTCCACGATGGGATTGTGGAAGTCCCATTCGTAGGGCTCCCCGTCCAGCTCGCGGACACGCTCGTTGGTGCAGAAAGGGCAAGGAGCATCAAACCCCTGGAACTCTCGGTAGCAGATGCCGCCCACCAATGATTTGCCAAAGGCGCGTTCCAGGGCGCGATTGGCGAACAAGATTTCGTACGTGTCCATGTCCGCCACGTAGATGGGCTCGCTGATGCTTTCCATGACCGACAGGAGTTGCTGCCTCTCGGCGCGCACTGCCATTTCCGCCTGTTTGCGTTCGGCAACCTCCGCGCTGAGCGCGCGATTGACCTTGCGCAGCTCGGCAGTGCGCTGCGCCACCCGCCTCTCGAGCTCGGCATTCCGTCGCCGCACGGTCCTGGTGCGCCACTGCACCGCGCCCATGCCGATGCCCGTAAACGCAACGGCTGCTGCAAGCTTGAACCACCACGTGCTCCAGAATGGCGGCACTACTTCCACGGCGAGGCCAACGCCCGGTTCGCTCCACACACCGTCCATGTTCGCCGCCTTGACCTTGAACTGGTACTTACCGGGAGGCAGATTGGTGTAGGTGGCAAACCGCCTAGTGCCCACATGGTTCCAGTCCCGGTCAAAACCCTCCATCTTGTACGCATAGGAGATGCGCGCCGGGCAGAGGAAGTGCAAGCCGACGAACTCAAAGGTGAGCACTCGGTCGGCATAGGAGAGACGCAGGGAGTTACTCTCGCCGATGGCCCGCTGCAACAGGACACGGCCATTCACCGGTTGACCAATGGGCACCGGCTGATTGTAGAGCTGAAAACCGGTGAGGAGCACTGCCGGTGGCACAGGGTCGTCTTGCAGCGCCTCAGGGTGAAAAGAGTTGAACCCATCTACGCCGCCAAAGTACATGGTGCCGTCGCGGGCCAGCAGGTAGGCGCCGGCGTTGAACTCGTTGCTTTGCAGGCCATCGGCCACGCCATAGGTGCGAAAGGTGCCAGTGGCCGGGTCGAAGCGCGACAGGCCGGCATTGGTGCTCATCCACAGTCGGCCACGGCCATCGCGGAGCACGCCGTATACTACGTTGTTGGCCAGCCCTTCTGCCTCAGCGTACACAACGCAGCGTCCGGAGGCTATATCCAAGCGGTTGAGGCCCCCGCCAAAGGTGCCGAGCCAGACGATTCCTTGCTCGTCTTGGTACACGGCGGTGATGTAGTCGGTGCTCAGACCGTGCGGGTCATTTTCTTGGCGCAGATAGCGGCGGCAGCGTCCAGTGCGCGGGTCAAACAGGTTGAGCCCAACTCTGGTGGCTATCCACAGCCTGCCCGAATCGGCCGCACAGATATCCAGGACCTGGTTATCACTCAGTGATGTGGAATCGTCCGGGTCGTTGGTGAAGCGGGTAAAGTCATTGCGGCGGTGGTTGTAGCGGGCCAGGCCCTGCGTGGTGCCCACCCAGAGCACACCCTCTTGATCGCAGTACAAGGTTCTGACAAAGTCAGCTGGCAGCGCCTGCGGGTTCTCCTCGTCACCGCGGTAGCGGGTCATGTTCCCTGTGGTCCGGTCCATGCGCACCAAGCCGCCGCCATAGGTGCCTATCCACAAGCTACCGGTGGAATCCTCTGCCAAGGCGAAGACGCGTCTGCCGGTGGTGGCGCTGAAACGCGTCGTGTCAAGGAAGTAGGATGTAAAGGACGGCTGGCCATCCGCGCCGCGGCGCATGCGGGACAGGCCGTTGTCGGTGCCGATCCAGACGTCGCCATCGCGGTCTTCCACGAACGCGCGCACGGAGTTGTCGCAGAGCGAATTGGGATCGTCCGGATCGTGGCGGTACAGAGCAAACTTGCTGAGGTGCACTCTGTAGGAGCTGGCCCCTTTCATAGTGCCCACCCAGAGCACACCGTTCCGGTCCTGGAGCAGGCTCCACACGACGTCGCTGCGCAGAGAGTAGGGGTCGGAGGGGTTGTAGGCATAGTGAGCCGCCCTGCCGGTGGCTGGGTTGTATTTGACCAGGCCGCCACCCCGAGTGCCGTACCACACGTTCCCCTGCGCATCCTCCAGCACCGTCCACAGCCTCTCGCCCGGGATGCCCGGGCGAGGATGCACCCTGCCGATGTGGTGGATAAACACACCGCTCGCCGGGTCGAACTCGTCCAGGCCGCCGTCGGTGGCTAGCCAGAGCGTGCCCCTGCTGCTCTGACAGATACCACGCACATAGTCATCGATCAGGCTCTTCGGAACTCGTGGGTCGTGGCGGTACTGCCAGAAGCGGCCCTGCTCACGGTCGAACAGGTTCAAGCCGCCGCCGTCAGTGCCCACCCACAGGCGACCGGAACGGTCTTCGTAAACGCACCGCGCAAAGTCGCTGCTCAGGGAAGTGGGGTCGCCTTCCTTAGCGCGGTAATGGACAAAGGTGCCGGAGGCCCGGTCAAAGCGGTGGAGGCCGGCATCCAAAGTGGCCACCCAAAGGATGCCCTCATGGTCAAGGCATAGGCCGGCCACATTGAAGCTGCTCAGGCTGGTGCTGTCCTGGAGGTCGGGCAAATACGTGCGAAATTGCTCGGTTGCCGGGTCGTAGTAGCTCAACCCCCCGCCGTAGGAGCCAACCCACACGCCGCCCTGCGGATCTGCGCACAGCGTGAAGATGTTGATCAGGGGATTGACGCGTGCGGAGCCCGCTTTCCGCGGGTCAGAGCGAAACACGCGGATAGAGTACCCGTCGTACCGGTTCAAGCCGTCTTCGGTGCCAAACCAAAGGTAGCCCTTGCTATCCTGGGCCGTGCAGTAGACCATATTCTCGGACAGCCCGTCGGCGACGGTCAGGTGCGTGAAGCCGCGTGGTTCTACATGGCCGCCGGCGGTGCCTGCCAGGGCGACCGTCGTCAGCACCCAGGCTGCACTCATGGCCCACTTGCGCCGGTATCGGCAGTCCTTTTGGTGTTTGCCCCTGCCCCTACTGCGTTCGTGGCACTGTCCAGTCAGGCAGAGCGCAATGGTGGTGTTTTCCCCCTTGGTGGCGCACGCCGACTGAGGTTCATTGCTCAGCAGGTTCTTCCGGGAATTGACCGTTTCCATCTTCCTCCTCCGCAACCTCCACCCACGGTGCCGGCCTGCGTTGTGACCCACTGTGCTCCGGCACCCGGTCATCCAGCTCCACATCCCGAGAAGCAATGGTGAACTCAGCTCCCTCCTGGCTCCTCCGCGTGACAATGTCTTTTCCCATGAACTCAACCATCTTCATCACCAACCCGTAGCGCAGCGATCCGCTGACAATCGTATCGAACTGCTCCGAAACGGCCCTTTCGGCGTCGGCCATGCCCCGGCGGGCACGGTTCGAAGACACCGAGGCAGTATGCCCCCGCTCCGCTCATCTTCGTTTCGTTCTCACTGACCGCTATCTCCGCCGCGTACTCCGTTCAGGCAACAGCAGGCTGGTGCGGCCGTATCGTCGCGGGCCGCTTCGCGGCAGGCAGTGCCACTGCGCACGCCTGGCGGAGGTCCGCGCTGGCCGTAAACAGGCACCTCGCTGTTGCTTGCACCGCCTGGCGCACGCGGGCGGCGTCCTCAGGGCAGGTCACCTCTACCAAGAGTAGAGGGCCGCTGCCCTCGCCGCTCAACCGCTGCACGGCAAGCCCCAGGCGCAGGGTGTCCAACGGTGGGTGTAAGACCTGATGCGGGACATCTTGCAGCATGCGCTCCACAATCGAATCCACCAAGCAGGGGCTCATGGCCACCAATACCGCGCGGCCGTTGAGTTTGTTCAGCAGCCGCCTGAGCTCCAGGGCATCCACAAAGCGCATGATGTCCCCAATGCAGATCACCAGCTGCGCCCCCTCGCAGGGCGATTCTGATGAGATGTCCACCTCGCGTTCTTCCTTCATGTCCGCGCCTTTCTCTTGGCTCTAAGCTTTCGCCTGGGGTCCTTCGCACTGGAAATGGGTGACAGGCGGAGGGGAGCGTGCTCCTCACTGGCAGGGCGCGCATCGTGCAATGAGCTGCCCCTCACCAGGCAGCATAGTCCCAACTGCTGTGCCGACTTGCGCAGGTAGCTGCTTGCGCCGAGGCGATAGCATTCCACGAGGTCTTCCTCCGAGTGCGAAGAGGTCAGGACCACGACCGGTATGTCCTTCGTGTGCTCATCTGCCTGGAGGCAGCGCAACACCTCCATGCCGCTCATGTCTGGCAGACCCAAGTCCAAGAGGACCATTTCCGGCTTGTAGCTCAGGTCTCGACCGGCGAACTGCCCGGTGCCGAAGAGGTACTGCAGCGCCTGCGTCCCCGTGTGCACCGTCACGATGTCACCGTGCACGTACGCCTGGCGCAGCAGACGCACCGTGAGCCTCCGGTCGTCTGGGTCGTCCTCCACCAAAAGAATGTAGGGCTTTGCCATGGTCTCCTCCCTATGCTCTTGGGCCGCAGTTTGCGGCCAAGCCCCGCCCCGCGTCGGGCACCTCCGCGTGCTCAGGCGTCTGGACGTGCCGCAGCCGCAGCAGGTAACCGATGACCCCAACATCAGTCAGAGCCTGGATGGTGCCACCCACCGCCACACGAGGGGCGTCGTGCGTGAGCAGGCTGAAGGCAACGGATACGGCTCCAGCGAGCCCCTCCTGTGCGAGCATGGCGACCTCCGGAATGGGCTGTCCTGGCGCCGAGACCAGCAACTCCCCCAGGGGCAACCCGATCGCCTCGTGTTCGCTCCAACCGGTGAGCGCCTCTGCCGCAGCATTGAGGTAGACCACCTCCACCTTCAGATCGGCCACCATGAGCGCCTCTTCTGCGCTGCTGAGCGCGGCACGCAAGAGCCGCAGCGCGAGTTTGAGCTGCCGTTCCCGCCTGCCGTGGTGCAGCGCCAGTTCCACAATGCTCCGCAAGTCCTTCTCCTCGAAGGGCTTGCAGATGAAGCCATAGGGGTCGGTCTGCTTGGCGCGCTGAAAAGTGCCCGGATCGGTGATGGCGGTAAAGTAGACCAGCGGGACATCGTGGGTTGCTCTTATCTGCCGTGCCGCCTCGATGCCGTCCATCTCTCCCTTCAGCCCGATGTCCATCAACACCAGGTCAGGCCGTTCGCTCGTGGCGCGGCGCACGCCTTCCTCGCCGGTGCGCACAATCCCGCAGACCGCGTAGCCAAGGTTGCGTAACATTGCTTCGAGGTCCTTGGCCACAATGATTTCATCCTCGATAATGAGCACTCGTGCTGCCGGTTCCATGCTACCCTCAGCCCTTTCTTCTCCTGCCTGGCGCGCGCCAGCACGCGGCGTTATTCATCTCGCTTGAAAAGAATCCTGAACTCCGTGCCTTCTCCGTTGCAGTTGAGCTCGATGGTGCCGTCCAATTGTTCGGTGAGCGTCGTCACCAACTGCAGCCCCAACGAGTCGGTATTGCGAAAGTCAAGGTCTTTGGGAAAGCCAACACCGTTGTCTTTGACCCTCAGTTCGTACATGCCGTTCTTCGGCAGCAAGCTGACCTGCACCTCACCGCTTCTCCCGTCCGGGAAGGCATGTTTCAAGCAGTTGGAGACCAGCTCGTTGATGATCAAGCCGCAAGGGATGGCGGCATCGATGCCCAGCGACACCTCCTCGGCGTGCGTGGTCAGCGTGATGCGTTCCGGGTTCACGCTGTACGAACGGAACAGGTCGTCGGTGAGCTTGCGAATGTAGTCGCTGAAATCGATCCTGCTCAGGTCGCGCGACTGGTAGAGTTTCTCGTGAATGAGTGCCATGGAGCGCACGCGGTTCTGGCTGTCCCTGAGTACTGCCTCCACCTCCGGGTTGGCGACGCACCCGGATTGCAGATTGAGCATGCTGGAGATGACCTGCATGTTGTTCTTGACCCGGTGGTGGATCTCTTTGAGCAGCACCTCCTTTTCCCGAAGGGAGGCCTTGAGCTGCTCGCTGGAGCGCTTGCGCTCGATGGCCATAGCCGCCTGATTGGAGACGAACTGCAGGATGCGCTTCTCTTCCTCGCCGAAGCGTACCCCCTCGGTGTAGCTCTGCACGGCAAGCACGCCGATGGTGCCGGTAGTGCCGACCAATGGGACCCCTAACCAATCCACCGAGGGCGTGCCGATGGCGTCTATTTCACCGCTGGCCACCAATTCCGCAAAGCCCTCGCGCCGAACCAACAGCGCAGTGCCTTTCTTGAGCACATACTCGGTCAGCCCCCGGCCCAGCTTGCGCGGCTTGGGCGGCTCATCGTTCTCGTCCACGAAGTAGGGGAAGCTCAGCGTGCCGGTCTCAGGGTGGTGGAGCGCGATGTAGAAGTTGCGTGCCGGCATCAGTTCCCCGACGATGGCGTGGATGGAGTGGAAAAGCGCCTGCAGATCGTCGGCACTGTTGGCCGCCTCGGAAAGCTTGTAGATGGCCTCGCGCACCTTCTCCTCCCGCTTCCGCGCGGTGATATCCCGAAAGACCACTTGCGAGGCCAATTGCCCGCCGACTACCACGGGACTGGCTGCAACCTCCACGTCCACCACCGTACCGTCGGCGCGGAGGAACTTCTCCTCGATGGCGGGCACCGGTTCGCCGGTAGCCATCATCTTCTGCACGCGCTCGAGCACGATCTGCCGGTAGTCGGGGTGCACGCAGTCCATGACCGAACCGCCGAGCATGGCCTCCGGCCCTTCGTAGCCGAGGATGCGCGCCGCTGCCCGGTTGGCGAAGAGCACCTTGCCTTGGCTGTGGATGACGATCCCGTCCGGCGAGGTCTCCACCAGGTTGCGGAAGCGCTCCTCGCTCTCCTGCAGAGCTGCCTGGGAGCGTTTGCGCTCGGAGATGTCGGTGTACACGGCCACCACGCCATGCAATTCGTCACCCACGCGGATGGGCGAGCCCGAGACGATGACGTCCACAGGGGTGCCGTCCTTGCGCAGGCGTACTGCCTCGTGGGCGAGGATGTCCTTGCCGCTCAGCACATGCTGGGTGAGCCCCGTCGCCTCCTCACGAACCTCTCCTTTGGCGATGAGCTCGTCAATGTCCTTACCCAGAGCCTCCTCACGGGAGTAGCCGAAAATGTGCTCTGCTGCCTTGTTCCACTCCACCACACGGTGGTTGTTGTCCAGGGTGACGATGGCGCTGGGCGAGTTGACCAACACCGACTCCAAGTACTTCTGCCGCCGCTCGATTTCCTGCTCGGCCTGTTTCCGCGCAGTGACGTCACGCACGATGGCCACGTAGCCCCGCAGCCGGCCGTCAGCCGCGTAGATGGCCGAGGCGCTCACTTCGGCCAGGAAGCTGCTCTTGTCCTGGCGGAGAAGAGTCTGCTCCAGTTCTACGACCTGACCGGGAAGGCACGAGGGCAACATGTTGCGGGCGTGCCGGCGTGCCTCCTCGGGCAGGACCGCAATTGCCGGCCTGCCCACCATCTCTCCTGGCGAGGCGAATCCAAATAGCCCGGCGGCCCGCTCATTAGCTGCCATGAAAATACCCTCTGGGTCCACGAGCAAAATCGCTTCTGGCGAGGTGCGCACCAGGGTTTCGTACAGCCACTTCGCCTCCTTCAGCGCCGCCTCCTGGCGCTTGCGTTCGGAGATGTCGCGCACAATGCCCTCGGTGCCGGTGCAGTGCCCATCGTCGTCAAGGATCAACCGGGCGCTCACGGAGGCATGGAATGGCGTACCGTCGGCGTACTTGAGGCGCACCTCAAAATCCCTCACCGAGCGCTGCCTGGCCAGCTCCGCCAAGAACGCCGCACGCTCCTCCGCGCTGAAGAACACCGTTTCGACGTGCCTACCGATGAGCTCCTGCCGCTTGTACCCGTAGCGCTCCACCGCCGGACTGAGTTTGCGCAGGAGTCCGGAGTTGTCCGCAAGGAAGTAGATGTCTTCCATGTTGTCGAAGATACTGCGGAGGTTCCGCTCGCTCTCGCGCAGGGACTCCTCGGCGCGGCAGCGCTCGCTTGCCTCCATGGCCAGGGCAACCATGTCGGCCATGGAGCTGGCAAAGGCCTGCTCCTCCACGGTCCAGTGCCGCGCCGGACCCACATGTTCGTGGCAGAGCACACCCACGGTGACACCATTGACCCGAATCGGCGCGTCCAACATGGAAGTGATGCCCAGAGGTTCCAAATAGTCCGCCGCAAACTCGCTGGTTTTCTCGTCCGCGCGCGCATCGTGGGCCGGGATGACCCGTTCTTCTTCCAATGCGCGGAAATAGGCGGGGTAGTGGGCGGCGTGCAGCTCATGACCAGAGGTGTGGCGGTTGGCGGCCAGTTCGTAGAGGTTGAGACAACGGATCTTCGTGCGCTCCTCCACGTACATCCACACGCCCACGCGCGCCACCTCCAAGGTGTGGGCAGAGGTCTCGGTGATCTGCTGCAAAGCCGCCGCGAGGTTGCCGCTGAACAGCAGCGGACTGCTGGTCAGCCTGGTCAATGCCTGATTGTAGCGGCGCAACTGCTCTTGTTCCCGGCGCTGCACCTCATCGGCCTGAAGGCAAAGGTTGATCTCACGCTCCAATGAGGCCTGCCTTCGTTCCAGCAGGCGAAAGGTCCCTTCCACCAATGCCACTGCCCCGCCAAGAGCCAGGAGCCACGCCAGCGCATCATTCCCCACCGGCAGCCCCCGCACAAAGTAGTAGTAAGCATGCATCGCGCCAATAAGGGCAAATGCCAGGACAAGGACAGTTATCCTGGCGCTGCGCAGATCCCCTCGGTGTGGAGAATGGTTATCCACGTGTTGCTCCTTT
>JACIZP010000029.1 GCA_014359355.1 Calditrichota bacterium
ACCGAGCCCGAAGAGAGGGTGTTGGAGGTTGCCTACCCATCGAGTCAGCTGCAGCCCACCACTGGCGGGAGGCGTGGTGATCGGCCCGCCGGTGAGGACCAGAACCGACGGGAGCAGCGCCAGGAGTTGGAGGTCGGGGAGACCGAATTCGACTTTGGCTATCGGGGGTTGAAGCTGTAACCAATCCATTGGCTGGCAACGCAGTTCGGTACGCACCTGGTGAACCACATGAGGGAGTAACGCATGCTCAAGCGCAAGAAACGGATCTGTCGATTTTGTGAAGAAGGTATTGCCTACATCGATTACAAGGACGATAAGAGGCTGATGCGTTTTACTACCGATGAAGGGAAGATAATCCCCAGACGGACTTCTGGTACGTGCGCGCGGCACCAGCGACAACTGGTGAAGGCGGTGAAACGTGCTCGCCATCTCGCCTTGATTCCGTTCGTGGCAGAGATAACACGTTAGCAGACTGGTGGACAGACTATGAAGGTGATTCTGAAGCAGGACCATGACAAGCTGGGCAAGGCCGGCGACGTGGTGGAAGTCAAAGCGGGGTATGCACGCAACTTCCTCCTGCCACGTGGCATCGCTGTCGAGGCGACCCCCAGCAATCTGAGAGCGTTTGAGGAACAGAAGAGGTTAGAAAGCCACCGCTCGGAGCGAGCGAAGAGGAGCGCCCTGGCTCTTGCCGAAAAGCTTGAGGGCGTTTCCTGTACTGCTCCGGTGGCAGTGGGGGAAGAGGACCGCTTGTTCGGCTCGGTGACCTCCCAGACAATTGCCGACCTCTTGCGCGAGAAGGGCTTCGACATTGACAAGAAGAAGATTCTCTTGGAGGAGCCGATCAAAGCCTTGGGCATCTATGATGTACCTATCAGGCTGCATCCGGAGGTGGAGGCGAAGGTGAAAGTCTGGGTGGTCAAGGCCTAAGCCTGCTGGGGAGGACCCGGCCGTCATGCACTGCATCTGGTTGCTGCTGCTCGCGCACGTGGTGGGCGACTTTGTCCTGCAGACGGACCGTGTCTTCTCCTACAAGCTGGCGCGCCGGTGGGGCGTCCTGTTGCATGTGGGCCTCTGTGCCCTGGCGATGGGAGCGGTCCTGCTGCCATTTCTTGGTCAGTGGCGGCCGTGGGTCTTGATCATTACGATGACCGCCTGGCATTTGCTCCTGGATTGGCTGAAAGGGGAATTGCGACGAAGACGCGGCTTAGAGACCTTGTGGATGTTCCTGGGAGACCAGGCGCTGCACGTGGTGGGCGTTGTGGCGGCGGTCGTCGCGTTGTGCGGGAGGCACCCTTTGGAGACGCCATTGCCTGCCCTCAAGGTCTTGGTCATTCCCATGGACGCCGCCATCGTGGCGACGGCGTTGGTGACGGCAGCGTTCGCGAGTGCGCCCCTGATCTATTACTTGCAGGAATTGGCGCGGCCGGGGAAGCAAGGAGAACGGGCGCCCTTCCCGGCCTACTGGGCCCGCCTGCCTGGCTACGTTGAGCGGGCAGTGGGGAGCGCTGGCGTCTATTGGGGAGGGTTGGGGCTGATCGCCTTGCTCGCGATTGTGGTGCGCTGGTTTTTGCGGAGCAGACAGGGCTGTGTTCCCGCCACCATTGAGGCCCTGGTAGGGATCGTCGTCTGTCTGGTGAGCGGCGTGGGGGCGCGCCTACTCACCTCCGCATAGGAGTTGCAAGGCTTTTCGATAGTCGCCTTTCACTGGCGAGTTCTTGTAATCGGCCTACGGGGCTGTGGCTGCACGGCAGATGGCGGGGTGGAAGTTGGTTCGGCTTGTTGAGCAATCGCCGGAACTCCACTCTGGGGAGTGCATTCGTTGACCGGCCATCGCGCAAGTCGGGTGGGTCCGGCTTTTCCGGATGTGTCGCCTCGTTCTGGGCGGCACGTGGTGAGGTCCTCGGGGCTGCGGGCAGCAGGCGCCTGAGGGATGGGCGGTAATGAGAAACGTGAGGAGAGGGATTGACCATGGAGAACGCATTTCCGGCGTGTCAGAAGTGTGGCAAAGGGGTCTTGCTGCCTCTTTCCGACTATGGGCGTGAGGGGGCCTCGATCATGTACAAGGCCTGGATCTGCTCCAACCCGGAGTGCGGATTCAATATCCGGATCGACAACGGGGAAATTAGCATCGGCAAGGCACCGACCCTCTCCCAGAAGTAGTAGTGCACCTGCCGACGGCACCGGACGGGATGGACCCTCCCCTGCATCGCAGCTCAAGCAACGGCTCGGGTAGTCCCGTGGGAAAACTGCGCTCACTGCTCCGGCGCCACAGAATTATGGGCGTTGTCTTCCTCCTGGCGCTGCTGCTCTGGTTGTACGTCAAGACCGAGGGCTATTACGACTGGGTCTTCGAGGCACCGGTGCGCGTGGAGGGCGTAACCCCAGGCCTCATCCTGGCAAATGATCCCCCTCAGGTGGCCAAGGTGCGGCTCAGGGGGCAGGGGCGCGCGTTCATCGCTTTGCGCATAGGTGGTGACCTGGCGGTGGTCGTCGACGCCAACCGGGGGCGGGGGAGCCATCGCATCGCCATCGGGGTGGACAACGTCAGTCTGCCCCACTATGGGCACAAGGTCGAGGGGGTGGAGGTGCTCTCCCCAAGAGAGGTAGTGCTGGTGCTCGAGCCCAAAGTGCAGCGGACCGTGGCCGTGGAAAGCCGCCTCGAGGTTCAGCCGTTGAACGGTTACACAGTGGTGGGCGGCATCCATGTGGAGCCAGAGTCGGTGGTGGTCAGTGGGCCGGCCTCGCTGCTGCATGAGGTGGGAAGCTGGCCCACGGAGCGACGCGAGCTGAGTCGCGTCTCGCGCGACGTGCGTATACGCCTGCCTCTTGAGCAACCCCGCAACGATAAGTTGACCCTGAGCCGCCGCGAGGTGTTGGCGGTGGCCGATGTGCAGAAGCTCATGGAGAGAGTGCTGCACGACATTCCCGTGCAAGCCCGCAACGTCCCAGCGGGATACAAGGCCTTCGTGGTACCCCCTAAGCTCAGCCTGACTCTTGAGGGAGGGGTCGATCTCCTCACAAAGATCACTGCCGACCAAATCGTCGCCTACGTGGAATGGCGCCAGCCCCCCTCCGCGCAACAGATTGATCTGCCCGCGGTCATCGAGACGCCGGAAGGCGTGACATGGCGCGACGTCACGCCGCAACGATTCAAGGTGGTCTTAGAACGTTAGGCAGTGGCTATCACCACCGCCGGCTTATCCCTTAGGCCAGTAGGCCTCGGACATGCTAATCCTCGGCATCGAAACATCCTGCGACGACAGCGCCGCAGCGGTCGTCGAGAACGACCGCGTCCTGTCCAATGTGATTTCCACGCAAGTGGTGCATCGCACTTACGGCGGTGTGGTGCCGGAGTACGCCTCACGTGCCCATTTGCGCCTGTTGCTTCCGGTCATTACCGCCGCGATGGAGCAAGCCAAGGTGGACAAACACGACCTCGAGGGTATCGCCGTCACCTATGGCCCGGGGCTGGCAGGCTCCATCCTTGTGGGGCTCAACGTGGCAAAGAGCCTGGCGTTGGCCCTGGAGATTCCTTGGGTGGGCATCAATCACCTGGAGGGCCACATCTTTGCCAATTTCCTCCTGGAAGAGAGGCCCTGTACTCCTTTTCTCTGCCTGATTGTCTCCGGCGGCCACACGCAGTTGGTGGTAGTGGAAGAAGAGGGTTGCTATCGCACGCTCGGGCGAACCATCGACGATGCTGCAGGAGAAGCCTTCGACAAGGTGGCGCGGGTACTGGGCCTTGGCTATCCCGGTGGGCCTGCGGTCGCGCAGCTTGCGGAGCGCGGCAATCCTCGGGCGATTGCCTTCCCACGCGCCATGATGCAGGAGGGCAATTTCCATTTCAGCTTCAGCGGGGTGAAGACGGCGGTTCTCTACTACGCGCGCGCCCTCTCTGCGGAGGAACTGCGGGCACAACTCCCGGACATTGCCGCCAGCTTTCAGGCCGCAGTCGTCGATGTGCTGGTGCATAAGACTATGGCCGCGGCGAGACTTTGCGGCCTGGACACTATCTGCTTGGCAGGTGGCGTGGCTGCCAACAAGGCCTTGCGTGAGGCGCTTGCTACTGCGGTCTCAGAAGAGGGTTATAGACTCTTTGTCCCGCCACCGGCGCTCTGCACCGACAACGCGGCAATGGTCGCCCGTGCCGGTATTTCCCGCCTCTCGCGCGGCGAGCGTTCCGGCGATGAGCTTGAGCCAGAGCCCTCTCTGGTGCTGGGAAACGAGGAGCAGATAACTTGGGGAAGCTGCTAATGGGGCACTGGTCACTGGCAAATGTGCGGCTCGACCTAGCGGGGAGCGCGGCGCTGTTGCTCGTTGCCTTGCTTGTTGGCGTGTTCTGGACCGTTCTCGTCTACCGAAGGACGAATCCGGTAGTGTCGAATCTTCTGCGGCGAACGCTCCTTTGCCTGCGCGCGCTTTCCGTCGCGGGCGTGATACTGCTGGTGTTTCAGCCAGTGCTGGAGCTCCTCTTGG
>JACIZP010000030.1 GCA_014359355.1 Calditrichota bacterium
GTAGCGACCGCCGTTGCGGCGCGGCGCCTTGGTCACACAATCGCGATCGTCTATGTGCTCCTCGCGGCCGCGGGGCTTCTCGGCGCTTTGTTTGTGCGGCAGCGCCCGCTGGATGTCGCGGCGGTCGTCCTCGGCCTCCTGGTTGTAGCGGCTCCCTTGGGCGGGGTGTTCGTCACCGCCAACGATATGGCGAAGATGCGGCACTACCGCGCGCCCTATCGCCTGGCCGGGGAGTGGCTGCGTGCCCACGTGCCGGAGGATGCTCGCGTGGTCTCGCTGCTTCCGCTTACGCTAGCTTACTATGCGGGCCTCCCCGAACGGCAAGTGCGAGGCTATTTCACCTTCTCCGCCTCAGACTGCGCAGAGTTTGTGGCCGAACTGCGTGAGGAGCGTGTTGACTATGTGCTGTGGGACAGCCAGGCGGCTGCAGAGCGCCGCGTCTACGGAAACGTGCTGCATCGGGTGGACTTGATGCGCTGCCTGTTCTCGGATGAGGGAGATGCGCTGGCTCCGGGCCTTGCCCTGGAGGCAGTGATCTCGGCGGACCACAAGCGGCTGAGGATCTTCCGGGTGGAGCACGCCGGGGAGGCAAGCCTGCTAGGTTCATCGACAACGGTGCCGCGATGAGAGACACTGGGAGAACGACTGTGGGAGGAGAGCAACTGGGGCCGGTGTCGGTGGTGATACCTGCCTTCAACGAGGAGAAGAGCGTCGCGGCTGTGGTGCAAGAGGTGCGCGCCGTGTTGCAGAACCACGGGGTGGAGCACGAGATTATCGTCGTCGACGATGGCTCTTCCGACAACACCGCACAGGCAGCCTTGGCCAGTGGCGCGCACGTGATCCAACACCGGCGGAATCGCGGGTACGGGGCCTCGCTCAAGACAGGCATCCGCGCAGCTCGCCACGAGGTCATTGTGATCACCGATGCCGACGGCACTTACCCCTCAAGAGCAATCCCCGAGTTGCTGACTCGCCTGCAAAGTGCCGACATGGTGGTCGGGGCGCGGGTGAGCGACAACGTGCACATCCCGCTCTTGCGCAGACCAGGAAAGTGGCTGCTCGGGCGTTTGGCAGAGCATATCACCGGCGAGAAAATTCCCGACCTGAACTCCGGACTGCGCGCCTTTCGCAGTCAATGCGTGAACCAGTATTTCCCGATCTTGCCAGACCGCTTCTCTTTTACCACGACCATCACCGTGGCCTTGCTCAGCGATGGCTACCGGGTGGACTATCTGCCCATCGACTATCTCAAGCGACAAGGAAAGTCCAAGATCGTGCCGTGGAATTTCTTCGAATTCGTGGCCCTGGTGCTCCGCCTGTCCATGTCGTTTAATCCGCTGCGGGTCTTCGTGCCGGTCTCCATGTTTTGTTTCCTTTTGGGTGTGATCAAACTGCTCGCGGACGTGGTGTTTGCCGTGATGCGCACTGGCAGTTTCGGTTTCCACCTGCTCACCGAGCCGGTGGTCTCCACGACGGCAGTGGTCTTTCTTCTCTTTGGGCTGCAGATATTGCTCATCGGCATGATGTCAGATGGCTTGGCGCGCAAGATCGCCCAGCGCATCCCTGCGGACTATCAATCTCGGGCAGTAGAAGACCTTGCCCAGGGAAGCCGGAAGGGGGCGTAGTAATGGTCTTGCTTGGCACGCTCCTGCGACGAGAGGGTGTATGTGCGGCTTTGTGGGTGTGGTGAAATACGATAACCAGGCCGCGCCCCTAGGCGAGGAGGTGCTCCAGCCAATGGTGGCACTCCTCCGGCACCGCGGCCCTGATGATCACGGCAGCTACTGGGACGGCACGTGCGGCCTGGCCCATCAACGCCTCAGCATTATCGACTTGAGCGTTGCCGGCCGCCAGCCGATGGGCAACGAAGATGGCAGCGTGTGGATTGCCTACAACGGCGAGATCTACAACTTCCGTGACCTGCGTCGTCAGTACGCTCTTGACCAGAGGCACCGCTTTATCTCCCGCACTGACACCGAGGTCGTGGTGCATCTTTATGAGGAGCTTGGGCAAGAGTGCTTCAAGCAGCTGAACGGCATGTTCGCCATCGCCTTGTGGGATCGGCGGGCACGAAAGCTCTTTCTGGCCCGCGACCCGTATGGGATCAAGCCTCTCTTCTACATGCAATGGCGCGGTGCCCTTTGGTTCGCCTCGGAGATCAAGGCGCTGCTCATGGCGCCGGGCTTCGAGCCGGAACCCAGCCTGGAGGGTCTGTTCCACTTCCTCTCCTTTGACTTTGTCCCGGACAGCCTAACTGCCTTTGCAGGAATTCACGAGCTGCGGCCCGGACATGTGCTTGCCATTGGCCAGGACGGACAGGTGCGGACGGAGCGCTTTTTCGATATCTCCTATGCGGTAAGGCCTGAGATGAAGGAAGAGGAGGCGGTGCAGGAGTCGCTGCGCCTGCTCACTGCGGCGGTGGAGCGCCAGCTCATCGCCGATGTACCAGTGGGTGTGATGCTCTCCGGTGGCATGGACTCCAGTGCCCTTACCGCCCTCATGGCCAAAGTGCGAAGGGATAGCGACTTTCACACTTTCTCCCTGGCATTCGAGGACGAAAGCTTTGACGAGTCGCCCTATGCGCGCACGGTGGTGCAACACCTGCGCACCCACCACCACGAGATTCTCGTGACGCCGGCGCGGGTGCGTGAGCTGCTCCCCCGTTACCTGTGCTACATTGATGAGCCGTACGCCGACGGTTCGGCCATCCCCACGTACCTTCTTGCCGAATGTGCCAAGGAGTATGTCACCGTGTTGCTGTCCGGCGAAGGAGGCGACGAATTCTTCTCCGGGTACGATACCCACTTGGCCTACAAGATGCGTCGCTGGTACCGGATGCTGCCGGCTGCGGTTCGCCGCGGGGTGATTGCCCCATTGGTGAACAGGCTCCCGGTCTCCGACAAGAAGCTCAGCTTCGATTTCAAGGCCAAGCGTTTCGTGTGGGGCGCGGAGATGGACACGCCCACGTCGCACTTTGCATGGCGCGCGGTGCTCGCCGAAGAGGTCAAGCGTCAGGTGCTGCGCGATCCGGAGCGATTCGCATTCGCGCCTTCGGTCAGCTATTTCCAGCGAGCCTTCGCACACTGTGGCGCGAAGGACGAATTGAACCGGCTGCTGTACATCGACTACAGCTTCCACCTGCCCGATGACTTGATGATCAAGAACGACCGGATGACCATGGCCCACTCCCTGGAGGCGAGAGTGCCGTACACGGACAACGAGCTGGTCCGTTTTCTGGCCACGGTGCCCGTCGCGTTGAAGCTGAAGGGGATGCGCAAGAAGCACCTGTTGCGGCGTGCCCTACGGGGGGTGTTGCCTCCAGTGATTTTGAACAAGAAGAAGGTGGGCTTGGAGATGCCCTACTCCCGCTGGCTGAGGGAGGATTTTCGCGACCTGAGTGAGCGGTACTTTGCACCTGCGTACCTGGAAAGCACAGGCCTGTTCAACCCTGAGGGCGTGTGCCGTCTTTGGCAGGAGCATCTTGCTAAGCGTGTGGATCATGGTCGTTTTCTCTGGGGGCTGCTCAACTATCTGCTCTGGCACGAGGCGTACATCACGAGGAGGGACTTCCGTTCGTACCTGAGGGAGCCGCGTCCAGCGCGGCCCCCTGTTGCTTAGCGAGGGAGGAGCACAAGCGCTGGGGAGGAGAGCATGGCACAGCTACCGGATGAGGCTGGCCAGATGGTGGCGGCGACCCGCCGCCATTACGATGCTCACCATTTCATCGAGGGTGGCAGTCCGCGCGTGAGGTGGTGGCGTGCCTTTCTTGCCACCTTTCTGCCGGATGCGGAGGTGCAGGACGCGCTGATCGCAGACGTTGGTTCAAGCGTCGGCGAAATAAGTCGCGGGCTCATCGACCGCGGCGGACGCCTGGTCTGCTTGGATGTGAGCCTGCAGTCGCTGCGCCGGTGTAGAGTCAATAACCCTGAAGCTGTGGTCGTACACGGCAACGCCCTGCAACTGCCCTTTGCCGACGCGAGTTTTGACCATACCATTTCCATTGGGGTGCTTCACCATACGCCTGACTGCCGACTGGGGTTCCACGAGGTGGCCAGGGTGACGGCACCGGGCGGGAGTATTGTGGTGTTCCTGTACAACAAGTGGAGTTTCTACAATTTGGTGTACAACGGCTTTGCTCCGGTGCGCAAGCACGTAGCCTTGACCAGTGTGCCAGAATGGATGGTGAGCCTGATGCAGCCGCTGGTCAAACTGCATCTTGGCCAAAGCCTGAACTCGACAGAGCTGCGCAATCTGGTCGGGGACGCGCTGTGGACACCCCGTGCCACGTTCCATTCTGTGCGAGAGGTGCGCCGATGGGGCATGGTAGAAGGGCTGGACTACCAGGGGTACAGGCGCTTTTTTCTCGGCTATGCCAATGTGTTCCACTTCCGCAAGCCGGGGGAACGGCACGGCACTCTGCGGCGAGAGCCGCAGTTCAAATGCCTCCGATGCGAAGCCTCGCCCATGGTTCAGGAGCCGGAAGCAGTGACGTGTCCTGCGTGCGGTCATTTCTATGCGGTGGAAGAAGGTATCGTCCGTGTCATTGAGTGAACGATGGTGACGTCGCAATCCGCGAAGAGGCGAGTGGCGATTCTCGGCGCCGGGCCCGCCGGGTTGGGGCTCGCCCTGCGGCTCCTGCGCCGGCCTACGCTCGCGGCGGAGGTCGTGGTCGTCGAGCAGGCAGCACAGGTCGGTGGCCTTGCAGGTAGCTTCGAGTCCCACGGCCTCCACTTCGACTATGGCAGCCACCGCTTGCACCCGGCTACCTCGCCGGAGATTCTTGCCGACATACGCGGTCTGCTGGGAGACGACCTTCTCGATCGGCCGCGCAATGGCCGCATCCTGCTGCAGGGGCGCTTTGTAAAGTTCCCCTTGCAGCCGGTGGACTTGATGTTGCACCTTCCCCCGGCATTTGTTGGAGGTTTTCTCCGCGATGTGGTGCTGGCTCCGTGGAGAAAGTGGCGGCTTCGGCAGGAAGGCACGTTCGCCGAGGTACTCCTGCGTGGTCTGGGGCCGACCATGTGCCGTTCGTTTTACTTCCCGTATGCGCGGAAACTGTGGGGCTTGGAGCCGGAGGAAATCGATGCAGTGCAGGCGCAGCGGCGGGTGGCCGCCAGCAACACGGGAAAGCTGGTCAAGAAGGCGCTCAGCCTTCTGCCTGGTCTGCGGCGCCCAGGAGCTGGCCGGTTCTACTACCCGCGGAAAGGCTACGGCCAGATCAGCCAGGCACTGGCCGCGGAGGTGCAGCGGCTTGGCGGCAGGGTCATGCTCAATGCCCAGGTTGCTTCGCTGAGGCCCGTGGACAACATGCGGGGGAAAGTGCAGGTGGAATTTGCGCCCACGCAAGGCGTGCCACAGCGGGAGTTGGAAGTAGATTTCGTCTTTTCGACGATCCCGGTCACGGTCTTACTTTCGCTCCTTCGGCCGCAGGCACCGCCGGAGGTTCGTCGCCAGGCCGAAGGGCTGCGCTACCGGAGCATGCTCCTCCTCTACCTGGTGCTTCGCGCTGAGCGGTTTTCACCATATGACGCACATTATCTGCCCGGGGAGAAGGTGCTTGCTTCGCGGCTTTCTGAGCCCAAGAACTACAGCGGCGCATCTGAGCCTCGGGAGCTCACCGGCCTGTGCGCCGAGATCCCCTGCACATTCGGCGATGCGGTTTGGCAGATGTCGGATCAGGAGCTCGCCAGCAGACTCCTCTTGGACCTGGACCGTGCGGGGTTGCCCGTGAGGGCGCCCATCGTCGCCACCTTCACCCGACGCGTCTCCCACGCTTACCCGGTGTACGACCTTGGGTTCGCGGAGCGGCTGGCGGCAGTGGAACGACACCTGGCTACGGTGCCGCGCGTCATCTCTTTGGGAAGGCAGGGGCTGTTCGCGCACGACAATACGCACCACACGCTGGAGATGGCCTACCGGGCAGCCGATTGCCTCGGGGACGACCTGAGCTGGGATGAGCGAAGCTGGCAACTGCACAGGGAGGCATTCGCCAAACACGTAGTCGAAGATTGAATTCTGTGCAAGCAACGTGAGGACACCTCTGGTTAGCATGCGTCGCGACTTTGCCACATGTCTTCTCGCAATCGTCACCGTGGTGCTGGGCGTTGGCCTCAGTGCTCTCCGATTCGTGCACCTTGAGGCCGATCCCGATACTTCGCTCTCGCGGTCAAGGGTTTTCTACACGGACGAGGGCTACAATTCGTGTAATGCGGTCAACAAGGCGGTGACCGGTCACTGGCTGTGCGACCGCAACAATCATATTCTGCTCATGCCAGTGATGCCAACGGTGCAGTACGCGGTGTTCAAGGTGGCAGGCTTATCGCTGGCCGCGGCGCGCCTGCCAGCTACTTTCCTCTCAGTGCTCACCATGGTGTTGCTGCTGGCGATAGTAAGGCGGCGCGCTAAGGAGGGGCCGCCGTCCGCCCCACTTGAGCGCTGGCTGACGCTTGCCATTGCCGTGTTCCTTCTGGGCACCAACTACTACTTCTTCGTGTACGGGCGATTAGCCCTATTGGACTTGCCCATGACTGCCTTCGGCCTGGCCAGTCTGGTGGTGGTGCACCAGGGCCTTTCTCTTCGGGGCGGGCGGAAGATGCTCTGGCTGTTCGCGGGGGCGGGGGTGCTGCTTGCTCTGGCCGTCCTGACGAAGCCGAGTGCGGCACTTTACGGAACGGCGCTGGTGCTGCTGTTTGTTCTCCAGCTCCTGATGGAGCAGAATGGCCGGCGGAGGCTCCTCCAAGGAATGGTGGTGACCTTCGTGGTGGCGGGTGCACTCGTCGCTATCGCGCGAATCGGTCTTTCGTTAGCGGCAGCCGGCTATCAGGAACTGACGCCCTCGCACTTGGTCACCGACCGCATAGTCATTCATTTGCGCACTATTCTGCGGAACTATGTCAAGTTCTTCAACAATCCGGTAGTCAGGAAGAACGCGCCGCTTCTGGTGTTAGCGTACCTCAACGTGGTGCTCATGGCCTTCCATTCCGCGCGTTCCGGCGTTCTGCGCCTGACCGACCGGGTGATGCTGGCGCTGTTTGCCGCATGCTACCTGTTCTTGGGATTTTTTGTCCATCAAATGCCGCGCTACTTTGTCGTCTTGGTAGTGCCGACCACTTACCTGGTGGCCACGCTGCCGGCCAATGTGCGAGCGCTCTTTCCGACCCGAAGAGGCGCATGGGTGTACAGCGTCGTCGTGCTGCTCATTGTCCTGGCCAATGGCTGGAACCTCGGGCGGCTTGGGTACTATCTCAAGGAGCCGCAGTACACGATGCGCACGGTGGCAGCGCAAATCGCCGAGGAAGTTCGGCGCCACGGAGGAGCTGAGGGCAAGTCGGCGATCCTTTGCGGGGACGTGGCTGCCACCATGGCGCTGGCGAACCGGATGCGATTCGCCTTCGGGCTTGTCTCGAATTCGCGGCCAACCTACTTGTTGGCACAGGGTGAGGTGGCGGTGCCCGGCCGCGAACTGATACTGGTGCGTTCTTTCGACCTGCTCGGCAATTACTACTGCTTCGACTATGGCCGCAGGAAGATGTACTTGTATCGCGTCGGCGACTAAGTGTGGGCTCTCCGCCGGAGCTCAATAGTGGAGGAAGCGACCACAAGACGTGCATCGTCAGAGCGTAAAACCGGCCGCGGGATTTGCTCGATTCGGCCTGCGGACGCCACACCCCGTGCTTGTCGTGGGCGGGCTGCTCTTGCTTGCGCTCGTCTTCCGGCTGGCTTTCTTGCCATTCCGCTGGGTGGGCCCGGACGAGGGCTCCTACCTCATGGACGCCCGCCTAATTCTGGACGGCAAAGTCCCGATCGTTGACTTTGCCGCGCGCCAGCCTCTTTTCTTGTGGCTCCTTGCCGCGCTCTTCAAGCTCATTAGTCCTTCTCTCACCGCAGCCCGCATAATGCTGCTCTCCTGCAACGTGGGCACCGGTCTCCTGGTGTATGCGATAGGCAGGCGTCTCTTTGAGCGGGAGTCGGCGTTGGCAGGAACTGCCGTCTTTCTCCTGTTTCCTTTTTCGGTGGTGTGGTCGCTATCGGTCATCACTGAGACGCTCGCGGTGTTGTTGGCGTGTGCCAGTGCACTGCTGCTCCTCCTGGCCTGGGAAAGGCGCACGGGCCTGGGGTACGCGCTCGCTGCGGGCATGGCGGCAGCTGCGGCGTACTTCACCCGCGAGACCGCAGTATGGGTGATGGCGGTGCTGGTCCTCTACTCGCTCTTTGCGCACCGTTCTCCGTTTCGCAGGAAGGCCACGATAATCGGCGCTCTGGTGCTCGGCTACCTGATTGTGGGTGCGGCGGTCTGGGCCTACTACGCGCGTTATCTCAGCATGCGAGAGTTGGTCTTTTCGCGCCTCAACCCATTGGATGTGGTGTTGTCGCGTATTGCACCGGGGCCCTATTCTATGACCCCTACCACCTCTGAAGCCATTGGCGCGGTGCAAGCCCTGGACGACATCGAGACGTACGTCCACGAGATTTTTGCCTTTGGGCTTTTCGGCTTTGTGGGGGCAATCCTGGCGGTGCCTCTTGCGTGGCGGCGCTCTGCAGATTCCCGTTCTTCGAACACAATGGCGCTTCTGCTGCTCTGGCTGGGCGTGGTGGTCGCCATGTACGCTGTGCGCTTTGCGGCGGTGGAGCAGGTGGTTTTTGCTCGTTATCTGCTGGAGATGCTCCCGCCGCTGGCGCTCCTTTTTGCCTTCAGCCTTGGCAAGCTGTTGCCCATGAAACGAGGGGGGCTGTTCCTTTTCGTTGTCCTGCTGCTGGTGGGGGTCTATGCCGTGCAGCACGCCACATGGCAGCACTTCCCAGGCGCGGGAGTCTACTTTTTGGCGGGCGCGGTGCTGGCAGTGGCTCTGTGGAGCAAGGGCAGGCCAGGGGGAGTCCGCATTGGCATGCTTTCCATTGGCCTGGCTCTTGTGGCGGTGTGGGTGACTTCGCTCCTGAGGGTTCGTCCACCGTTCGGCATAGGCCCGCTGGTGCGCACAGCGGTGGCGATTGCGCTTTGGGTTGGTGCGGTCTGCCTGGTTTGCCGGCGCTCTTCTTCAGGAAGTGGGGAGCATCTCTTTCGCCTTGTGGGGCTCACTCTGGTTCTCTTTGCCTTTCTCTACTCGGTGGGCAAACAAGGTCAGAAAATAGGGCCAAGCTACGAGGGAGTATGGTCGCCGGGTACGGTGACGAAAGCGACTCAGCTCCTGGTCGCAGAGGCAAGGCCTGGCGACGTGGTGCTTTCGGGGGGACAGATTTGGACCTTTCAGGCGGGACTGGACTGCTTTCTGGACATCACACATACCTTGGGGCTCCTGTACGTCCCAGATTCGGTGATGCAACGCGCCCTCACGGAGACGCCACCGCGCTTCATCGTCATGGATGGCTACACCGAGAAGCGCACCAGTCCGCACCGCGAATTACTTGCAAGTAAATTGAGTGCGCTGTATGCGAAAGCGGCGACGGTAGGTGGTTCACCGCATCCGGTGGAAATCTACAGGCTGCGCGACGATGGCAAGCCGGCAGCCGCGCCAAGGACGAACGGTTCTTCTCGATGAGACAGCAGGACGAATGAAGATCGCGATCATGGGCATACGGGGGATTCCGGCCAACTACGGCGGGTTCGAGACTTTTGCCGAAGAGATGGCCCCGCGCTTGGTCAAGTTGGGGCACGAGGTCACCGTGTTCGGCCGTTCCAACAACGTGGACTATCCTCACCCGTTCTACAAAGGGGTGAGGCTGCGCGTGCTGCCGACCATCCGCCACAAGTACCTCGACACGGTGTTCCACACATTGGTCTGCGTCCTGGCAAGTTTCTTCACCCCGTATGATGTGGTTTTGATTTGCAACAGCGCCAACAGCCTCTTTTCCTTCATCCCGCGCCTGACAGGGAAGAAGGTGGTGGTCAACGTCGACGGGTTGGAGTGGAAAAGGAAGAAATGGAACTGGCTGGGGAAAGCCTTTTATCGCGTCTCGGAGGTATTAGCGACGATCCTCCCCAACGCCATTGTCACGGATGCGCGCAGTATTCAGCGATACTATCTGAGCCGGTTTGGGAAGGCCTCCACGTATATTCCCTATGGAGTGCCGGAGGAGCGCGTGCTGAGCAAGGAAGCACTGCAGCGATTTGGCGTCGAGCCACGCCGCTATCTGCTGTACGTGAGTCGCCTGGAGCCAGAGAACAATGCCCACCTGGTGATCGAGGCGTTTGAGAAGGTGCGCACGGACATGCCGCTGCTCATTGTCGGTGACGCTCCGTACAGCCAGGAGTACATCCGCCGCCTGCGTGCTACGCGCGACCCGCGCATTATTTTCACTGGGTATGTGTTTGGGCAGGGTTACAAGGAACTGCAGTCGCACGCCTATCTCTACATTCAAGCTACCGAAGTCGGAGGCACTCACCCAGCTCTTTTGGAAGGCATGGGGTTTGGGAACTGCGTAGTGGCCTTGGATGTGCCTGAACATCGCGAGGTCTTGGGCGATGCCGGCATCTTCTTCGCGGCGCGGCCTTCCGACGACCTGGTGGGCAAGCTGCAGTACCTGGTCGATCACCCGCAGGTGGTGGAGGAATACCGCCATAAGGTCCTGCAACGTGCCCGGGCCTGTTACAGTTGGGACGCCGTGACGCGGAGCTATGAGCGGCTCTTCCGGGCATTGGTGGATGGGAATGCCTTCGTGCGCCACCGCGTGGCGGTTCGCTCGGCAGCGGAGGTGTAAGCGATGAGCACCGGGAACGAGACGCCGCGCATCCTGGCCATTGTGCCGGCGCTGAACGAAGAGCGCAACGTGGGGCGCGTGGTGGCGCAATTGCGCGCTCACCCCCGTGCCATCGACGTGCTGGTGGTGGACGACGGCTCCACTGACAACACCGCGGCAGTAGCTCGGGCCCAAGGGGCACGCGTCATTAGCTTGCCGTTCAACCTGGGCATCGGGGGCGCGGTGCAGACCGGGTTCAAGTATGCGCAGCGGCATGGCTATGACATTGCCGTGCAAGTGGACGGGGACGGTCAGCACGACGTGCGCGAGATCGACAAGCTGCTGGAGCCCGTGTTGTCGGGCGAGGCGGATGTGGTCATCGGCTCGCGCTATAAGGGAGCCGTTACTTACAGAGCTCCTTTCATGCGGCGGGTGGGCATGGTCATCTTCGCGCTGGTCAATTCGCTCATCATCAGGCAGAGGGTGGCCGACAACACTTCTGGCTTCCGCGCCTTCAATCGGCGGGCCATCTTGTTCCTGGCGCGTGACTACCCTGCAGACTACCCGGAACCTGAAGCGGTGGTGCTTCTTGGCCGCTCCGGCTTCCGGTTGATGGAGGTGGCTGTCAACATGAATCAACGTCTGCACGGTCGCTCCTCCATCGATTCGTTTCAGGCGATGTACTTCATGATCAAGGTGCTGTTGGCAGTGGTGGTGGATTTGTTTCGTTATTCACCGCAGCGAGGGGAGCAGGTGCCATGAACATGCGCATTCAGATAATCGCCATCGCGGGAAGCCTGCTCATCGCAGGCTTCATCTTCGAATTGATTAGGAAGCGCAAGCTGCTGGAGCGGTATTCCTTGCTTTGGTTCGGTTCGGCGCTGGTCATGGTAATTCTGTCCATCTGGCGTGGCCTGTTGGATAAGGCTGCCGCCCTCATGGGCGTCTACTATGCCCCGTCGGCGCTGTTCATTGTGGCTCTTGGCTGCGGCGTGGTCCTGTTTGTGCACTTTACCATCGTCATCTCCGGCCTGAGCGAGCAGAACAAGGTGCTTGCCCAAGAAGTGGGGCTGCTGCGGGAAGAGTTGGCATGCCTGCGAGAGATCGTGGGACAAGGCGCTTCGGCCAGAGGCGGCGCAGAGGGAGAGGCATAGCGTGTACACCGGCCTGCTGACCTGGGTGCGGCAGAGTCTGCGCGCACCGTGGAAGGTTGCAGTTCTGGTGGGCGCCTTAGCGTTCATGGTCAGGGCCGGTTTTGCGCTGACGCTGGAGGAACGCTGGTACTTTTACGACACAGTTCACTACGACGCCGCTGCGCGCAGCCTGCTTCGCGGCGAAGGATTTCGCTACGAACGACCGTTCTTCGGCACGACCGCGTACAGCTTGGAGCCTCTTTACCCGTTGTTTCTGGCTGGCAACTATGCGCTATTCGGGCGATGGTTTTCGGCCGTGCGCATAGTGCAGGCAGTGCTTGGGGCGCTAACCTGCGTGCTGGTTTTTTTCCTGGCAGCGCAGCTTTTTGACCGAAAGGCAGCGGCACTGGCCGGCTTCGTGTGTGCCATCTACCCGCACCTGATTTTTGTCAGCAATTTGCTCTATCCGGAGCAGCTCTTCACGCTGCTCTTGGCGGGGGGCATGTGGTACGTGGTAAAGTACTCCCGTTCGGCCAAGACGGGATACGTCTTCGGCATGGCCGTCCTCTTAGGGCTGGCCGCCCTTGCCAAGGGGATTGCCGTGTCGCTCTTGCCGGTGCTGGCGCTGTGGGGGTTGCTCTTCGCACCCGTGGGCGCGAAGCGCCGTTTTGGGCATGTGGCCCTTCTGGTCGTGGTAACCGCGGTAGTATTGCTCCCATGGAGCCTCAGGAACTACCGAGTGTTCGGCAAGATAGCTCCGGTGCGTGCGCACGCCACCATGGTCCTCGACGAGCGATTTGCTCAGAAAGATGAACCGTTGGTTTCCCAATGGCTTCACGGCAAAGTGACCACCGGACGCTTTGCGCTGCGGTACCTGCAAGAGTTCGCGCACTTCTGGACGCCATCGTTAGGACGCTTGCAGAGCCGCAATGAGTTCACGACCCGTTGGGCAAACGTGGTGAGCGTTCTGGCCGCCGGTCCGGTGCTCTGCCTGGCGTTAGTCGGAGTCTGGTGCTGCCGTAGGCGAGTGAGAGATGTCGTCCCTCTCCTGCTCGTGGTGCTCACTTTCGCCTGTAGCTACTCATTCTTCCTCACCCACGTGCGCTATCGCTTGCCGGTTGAGCCCTACCTCATCATTTTGGCAAGCGTCGGTTGGTGGTGCGTATGGGGGAGAATGAGGCCCGGAGAGCGAAGGGCTTTGGCTGCCCCTTTTTTGCGGCCGGATGATAATGGAACATGAAAGAGCGCCTTGTCAAAAACTTTGCGGGCGGCAATTGGCTGCTGATGGCGATCCTGGTGGTCGCCTTGGGTCTGCGTCTCCTCGGCATTCAGTTCGGCAAGCCATTCCGCTATCATCCCGATGAGATCAAGCTCGTCGTACAGGCAGGACGGTTGCTGGAGCCTGGGGGACGGAGCACGGAGGGCCTTTTCGGCTTAGGCTCCTATCCTCCTTTGTACACCTATCTGCTGGCGCTCGTGTACGGCGGGTACGGGGCCGTAGGGGTGGCTTTGGGCGTCTTTAGGACGGCGACGGCGTTCAAGGAGTTTTACTACGTCAACACCTTCACCTTTCACCTCATCGGCAGGGTGGTGACGGCCATGCTTGGCACCGCTACCGTCTTACTTGTCTATTCCTTGGGGGCCCGGGCCTACAACCGGCGAGTCGGCCTGCTCGCCGCAGCATTTTGTGCGACGGTTTTCTTGCATGTCCGCAATTCCCACTACGTGACCGTGGACGTGCCGGCGACCTTCATGGCGACCGCTGCCTTCTTGGGCGCGGTGCTCGTGGCACAGCGAGGTAGATGGCCAGAGGTGGTTGCAGGTGGGTTGCTCACCGGCTTGGCTGCAGCCACCAAGTACAACGTCGGTTTGGTGGCGGTGCCCTTCGTGCTGGCTTTGCTCATGCGCGGGAACAAAGAGGGAAGAGGTTTCGCTGCTGCAGTTCGGGATCCGGCCCTCTACGTGGGTCTGGCTTCTGTCGCCGTGGGTTTCGTGATGGGCTGCCCTTTGGTCGTGGCCGATCCGCAACGATTTCTGCGAGGCTTCTTCACCTACAGCGACCTGCAGGCCCAGGGCAAAGTAGGCGTTGGGGGAGGGTTTTTCGCCTATTTTACCGGTGGGCTTTCGCCAGGCTACGGGGTGTTCAGCCACAACTCGGTGCCTGCGGCCATCGGTCCGGTGCTCATGGTGCTCGGCCTCATTGGCATGCTGCGCCTCTTGCTGCGCCCGACCCGCACGAATCTGCTGCTCATTTCATTCGTGGTGCCTTACTACCTGTTGATTGGTTTGGTCAACTACAAGACCATGCGCCAGTTTCTCCCTTTGGTGCCGTTCTTCACACTTGCAGCCGCGGCCCTTGTGGACGGGTTGATGGCCCAGGTGCGCATGCAGTCCAAGTGGCGCGACTTTGCCTGGGCGGTCATCGTGGCCAGCGCTGTGGCGCCGGAGCTCTACAAAGATCTGCGCTGGGCCCTTGTCATGCGGAGTCCCGACCCGCGCACTCTGGCCAAGGCCTGGATCGAAGAGCACGTGCCGGCCGGGACGGTGATCGCCGTAGAGAAATATGGGCCGCCGCTTTTGGACCAAGACGACCCCAAGGCCACTCTGCGCGTGCGGTCAGGTCACTACCGTTGCACCTACCAGATAGTGGACAGCCAAACGCGGCTTTCCTTTGGCTACCGGGGTGAACCGGATAGTCTTCTTCCGGTGCAGGACTACCTGGCCAGCAGGGGGGCAGAGTACTTCGTTGAGGATTCGTTCACGCGTGGCAGCTTCTATCTGGCCCTTTCAGAGAAGAGCTTCCCGCGTTTGGTGGGACACAGGAGAGCCTTTTACTCCTGGCTGGAGCACGAAGCAGAGAAGGTGGCGAGGTTCGCGCCGGAACATACCTGGGCGAACCTCTTCCCAACGATAGTGGTGTATAGGCTCCCTGGGGCTGCTGCAGGGCGACACTTCGGCCAGGCCTCGCATGGGCGTGCAGAGGCGGGACAGCATGACGTGGGGTTGCGATGACAGGCGTTGGTGATCGCGGTCATGAACCAGATTAGGGTCCTCTACTTCCTCCTGGCCTTTTGTGGCACTGTCACGCAAGGATTGTGGGTGGCCCCGCTCAACACGGAGGCCATTCTCATCCTGGATATCCCCCTCGTGCTGCTCTTTGTGCTCGGCCACAATCGGCGCCCGCTGAGTCCGGAGATAAGGCGCATTCTTCCCGTGATGGCGGTCTTTCTCCTCTGGCCGGTGGTTGCCATACCGGGAGCAGTGGACAAACAGGCTGCCGTGGCCAGCATGATCACCAACGTCCGGGCACTCCTCATCTGTCTGGCCGTGCTCCTGTTTGTGAACACGCGCAAGGACATGGAGGCCCTTCTGGCTGGTGTGAGTGCAGGGCTGCTCTTTCAGGGAACGGTGGCGGTGCTGCAGTTCAGGTTCGGCTACGTGGGCCTGGGCTTTCTGGGTGAAGGGGGTAGGTCGTGGCGCGCCGGCGGCACACTGGGGCATCCCAATGTGCTGGCCATGTATGCCATGATGCTCAGCCCCCTTGCCTATCGCATGGCAGCTTTCGGCCGGGGCAAGTACCGGTGGTTCTTCCTCGCCGCGTTTCTGGTCGGCGTGGCGGCGCTTTTCGCCTCGCAGGGACGCGCCTGCTGGCTCGGTTTCGCTCTGTCCATGATTCTTTTCTTTCTGTGGGACGTGCGGAAGAAGCGCATCGTCTCGCGCCGGACCATCGCCGTCTGGGTGCTCCTTGCCGCAGTGGGGATTGCTGGCGGCTACAAGTACCGGTCAATCCTCACGTCGCGCTTCACCGGCGCCGAGGAGGAACTTGTGGGGCAAAAGACCTCCAGCCGAATGTACTTGGCCAAAGACGCGCTGCGCATCATCAGGCAACATCCGGCAGTGGGAGTGGGGCTGGAAAACTACAAGCTGCATGCGGGCGAGGAGATCATGGGCGACAAGTTTGTGCATTGCTCCTACCTGCTGGTGGCTGCGGAGGCGGGTGTTCCCGGCCTGGTGCTCTTCCTCCTCGTGCTGGGCATGATGCTCACGTTTACGTGGCGACTGGCACGCTGGAATGATCCTTTTGTGGCCAATGTGGGAACCGGAATTATGACGGCCATGGTCGGCCTCACCATCGCATTGCTCCCTTCGCCCGACTACCGGATTGTCTGGGTGAAGAACCATGTGTGGCTGCTCTTTGGCATAAGCCTCGCCTTGGGCAAGATTGCGTACGGGGATGAGCGCCGCATGCGCCGCTTGTTGGCCATGCAGCTCCTCCGGCGCAAAGGTGAGGTGGGAGGTCCACCCCCAGCTTTGGGTGGCAAAGGGGGAACGGTCTTGTGACTATTAGCACGGCAGGGCGACGCATAGGAAGGAACGGAGAGTAGGGATGAGAATTCTCGGCATCTTTGACGACCACAACTGCGGGACCGCCATCATCGAGGATGGGAAGATAATCTGTGCCATCGAGGAAGAACGGCTGTCGCGGATCAAGTTGCACAATGGCAATTCGAAAGACGGCCCAGTGCGCCTGAGTCTGCGCGAGTGCTTGCGTCTGACCAATTCTGACCGGAGCAACATCGATCGCATCGCCGCGGCCATAGCTCCGCCACGCGAGCTGATGGCTTATGTGCTCAAGGACCTCCTGCGGCACAAGAACCCGCGCTGGCTGTTGGCGTCATTAGTCAGCAAGTCGGTGCGCTGGGATCGATACTTTCTCTTCTATCCCTATTTCTACAACGCGCGGCGCATCAGAAAGCTGAAGGGGCTCCTCCGCGAAGTGGGATTGGACGGGCTGCCCATCGACTTTATGGACCACCACACGGCGCATGCGGCCTCTGCCTACTACGCCTCCGGGCGCACCCGGGCGCTCATTGTCACCTTGGACGGGCAGGGGGACGGCCTCTGCGGCAAGGTCTACTTAGGCGAAAATGGCCGGCTGCGCCTTCTAAAGGAAGTGCCCAGCTATCACTCCATCGGCCTGTTCTACAACTTCATTACCTGGCTCTTAGGCTTCAAGCCCATGCGCCACGAGGGCAAGATCACCGGCTTGGCGGCTCATGGCACCTACGAGACGACCAAGCACATATTCGAACAACTGTTCGCGCTGAACGACAACGAGTTTCGCTATCTGTTAGCGGAGCGCCTCTACCAGCACGCTTATCCTCATCGCAGCAACTATGTCAAGTTCAAAAAGGCGGTGCCGCCGGAACTGCTGACCTACCCGCCGGAACAGATCGCAGCAGGGGTGCAGGGCATAAGCGAGCGCCTGGTCAGCCAGTACGTGGACGCAGTTCTGCAAGAGACAGGCCCGATCGACGTCTGCTTGGCAGGCGGGGTGTTTGCCAATGTGCGCATCAACCAGAAGGTGGCCGAGCTTCCCAATGCCCAGTCGGTGTTCATCTTCCCGGCAATGGGTGACGGTGGCCTGTGCGCCGGGGCTGCCCTCTATTCGTACTACCAACACCTCGGCTTCCCGGAGCTGGACAGCATTCCCCAGCTTCAGGACGTGTACCTGGGGCCGGAGTTCACTGAGGAGCAAATTTTAGCGGAAATCAAAAAGGCGGGACTGAAGTACACGTTCCATGAAGACATCGAATCGGTGATCGCCGATCTCTTGGCGCAAGGGAAAGTGGTGGCGCGTTTCAACGGCAGGATGGAATACGGGCCGCGCGCCCTGGGCAATCGTTCGATCCTGTATCAGGCCACTGATCCAACCGTGAACGATTGGCTCAACCATCGCCTGCGTCGCACGGAGTTCATGCCATTTGCGCCGGCGACCCTTGCCGAGGAGGCCCATTTGTGCTACAGGAACGTAGGCCGCAACGACTTTCCTGCCAAGTTCATGACCATTACGTTCGACTG